>JBGQCW010000269.1:0-3794 GCA_041495565.1 Candidatus Acidiferrum sp. | reverse complement strand
TGCAGTTCGATTTGTTTGGTTTCCCCGTTGTAAAGATATTCGCCATCGGCGATCTCGTGCGAGCCCAGGGAATTGATGAGCACGTAGTTCTTGCCCAGGTGGGTGAACACGTCCCTTTCGACCTTAACGCCGGAAGGCAACGCCTGGATGTTGACGGGAATTTGCGCGGGCAAATATTTTTCGAGCCCTTTGTTCATGAGATTCAAAGTGGCGCCGATAGCGACGGTCGAAACGGTAACGCCAATGAGAAGCCCCATCTGCTGCCAGAACGGCGTAGCGCCGACAAGATAGCCCGTTTTCAAATCCTGCGAGGTGGCTCCAGCGATGGCCGCGGCAATGCAAACGACGCCGCCAATCATGAGAGCGAGCACCGCATAGTTCGGCGCGGTCCAGCCAGCGACGAAAAATATCGCACAGGTGGCCATGAGCGTGGCGATGCTCATGCCGCTGATGGGATTCGACGAATTGCCGAGCAGGCCGCTGATGCGCCCCGCGACAGTAACGAAGAGAAATCCGAACACGACAACGAAAACGGCGGCGAACAGGTTCTGATACCAGTAGGTGCTTGCACCTTTCATGGGGTGGAACGTAAGCAAAACCCACATCATGGCGATGATGACGGTGGACCCGACGATGACCCAGCGCATGGGCATGTCGCGGTCGATGCGGCTTGACGAGGTAGACTGGCCGGCGCCTTCCGCGCGAACGTCCTTCAGACCGGCGCGGAGCGCAGAAATGATCGTGGGCAGGGTGCGTAGCAGCGTGATCAGCCCGGCTGCGGCAACCGCACCCGCACCCATCGGGCGGATGTAGCTGCGCCAGATGTCATCCGGCGTCATCAGCGGAATGGGAATCGTGGAGGGATAGATCGGCGTGTTGCCCGCGAGCTGGCCGTAAAACTTGATGGCGGGCATCATGACCAGCCACGAGATGATGCCGCCGGCGAACAGTATGCCGGAGACCCGTGGCCCGATGATGTACCCGACGCCGAGATATTCGGAAGTGATGGCGGCGCGGAAGGAAGCGCCCGGGAACCAGGTCGGAAGGCCCTCAGGCTGTGACGTCCAGCCTTCCCCGGTGTTCATGAGGAAGGTGTATACGCCGCCGAGGCCGAGTCCCCAGAAGACGCGGCCTGCAAACGAGCCGCCGCGCTCTCCTGCGACCAAAACATCGGCGCACGCGGTGCCTTCGGGGAAAACCAGGTTTCCGTGTTCTTTGACGATCAACTGGCGCCGCAGCGGCACCATGAATAACACGCCGAGCCACCCTCCCAGAAGTGCCAGCGGGAAAATCCGCCAGAAGGTGAATTCCGAGCCGAAACCTAGAAAGATCAAAGCGGGTATCGTGAACATGACGCCCGCGGCCAGCGATTCTCCAGCGGAGCCGGTGGTCTGCACGATGTTGTTTTCGAGAATGGTGGAACGCCCGAAGGCGCGAAGGATGCTGATGGAGAGCACGGAGATGGGGATCGAGGCGGAGACCGTGAGCCCGGCGCGCAGGCCGACGTAGACCGTCACGGCGCCGAAAAGCAGTCCGAAGAGCGCGCCAAGGATTACCGCGCGAACGGTAAATTCCTTGATGCTCTCTTCCGCCGATACATACGTGCGGAATTCACCTGGAGGGGCCGTGGAACTCCATGGACGTTCGCTCACCGAAACCTCCCTTGTCTTCGAATTCAATGTAGATGCAGCCGTGTGCGGGGGATTATGCCGCAGGTGGGCGAAGTGGGGAAGAGAATCCTGCCGGTGGCTGCGCATCGGTGGTGCCTGTTGGCTTGACAGCAGTAACGCATCCTTGTATTGTCCGGCGCTATACAGTATTCAGGTCAGCAACAAAGCCCATGGCTTGGGACCCTTCCATCTCGCTGCGGACCGCGAAGCAGACGTGCGCACTGGTGACCCCAGGGCGGTCAACGATCCGGGGAGCAGGACCCTGCTATCTGCCGGTAAGTCTTCAAATTGCGCGATTCTTCCAAATTGATCCTGGAGGCACGTCATGAGCTATCGCCGGGTGTTCCCGCTCGTCGTGGTGCTGTTGGCCGGAGCCGTGGTCCACCGCACGCGTCTTGTGAGCGCTGGTGACGAATGGCAGCCGATCTCGCAGGAAGAACTCAAGATGTCCAGCGTGCCGGAGGCGCCGGGGGCGCCGGCGGTGTATCTCTACCGCCAAGTCGACCGCGACGACAGCAACCATACTCCGCACGAATACATTTACGCGAGAATCAAGATCCTGACGGAAGAAGGCCGAAAAAATGCGGATGTGGAGATTCCCTTTTTTAAAGAAGAGGGAAACATTCACAGTGTTAAGGCCAGGACAATCCGCCCGGATGGCTCAATCGCGAACTTCGACGGAAAGGCGTTTGACAAGACCATCGTAAAAGCGAAGGGCGTAAAGTACTTGGCGAAAACCTTCACGTTGCCCGATGTGCAGGTGGGCAGCATCATTGAGTATCACTACACGTACGACCTGAACGAGGGTTACGTTTACAACTCGCACTGGATCCTGAGCCAGGAACTCTTCACCAAACGCGGCAAATTCAGCCTGAAACCAAATAAGGATTTTGCTCTTCGCTGGAGCTGGCCGGCCGGGCTGCCGGTGGGAACCGCCCCGCCGAAGGATGAAGGAGGCGTCATCCATCTGGAGGCGCAAAATATTCCCGCGTTTCAGATCGAAGACTACATGCCGCCGCAGAACGAGCTGAAATTCCGCGTTGATTTCGTTTACAGCGAGAGCGACGCGGAAAAGGAGCCGGACAAGTTTTGGAAGAAAGAAGGGAAGAAGTTGAACGACAGGGTGGACAGCTTTGCAGGAAAACGCAAAGCAATGGAGCAGGCAGTGGCGGAAATCGTAGCGCCGAATGATCCGCCGGGAGTAAAGCTGGAGAAGATTTACGCGAAAGTGCAAAAGTTCCGGAATACTTCCTGGGAAACGGAGAAAACGGAACAGGAGCGGAAGCGCGAAAAACAGAAGGACATAAATAACGTCGAAGATCTTTGGAAGCGAGGTTACGGCGATGGCCGCCAGATCAACTGGCTGTTTATGGCATTGGCGAGAGCAGCGGGATTCGAGGCCTATTCCGTATACATATCGTCGCGCAGCGAGTATTTTTTCAATCCGCAAATGATGAATCCGAACCAGTTGGACGGTGACGTGGTGCTGGTGAAGTTGAATGGAAAGGATGTTTATTGCGATCCGGCAACGGCGTTTGCTCCGTTTGGTTTGCTGTCGTGGCCTGAAACCGGCGTAAAGGGGCTGCGACTCGACAAAGAGGGCGGAGGCTGGGTGATGACCACGCTGCCGCCGAGCTCCGATTCCCGGATCGAGCGGAAAGCCGATTTGAAACTGACGGAGACGGGCTCGCTGGAAGGGAAACTGACGGTTACTTTCTCCGGGTTGGAAGCGCTTTGGCGGAGAATCGAGGAACGGAAAGAAGACGAAACCAACCGCAAGAAATTTCTCGAGGACCAGGTGAAGGAGTACATCCCGGTGGGAATCGATGTGGAATTGACAAACAAACCGGATTGGGGAAGCTCGACGCAGGCGCTGATGGCCGAGTTCGACCTTAAAGTGCCTGGCTGGGTCACGGGTGCGGGGCGGCGGGCGCTCGTGCCGGTAGGACTGTTCAGCGCGCCGGAAAAGCACGCGTTCGAACATGCCAACCGTGTTCACCCGATCTATTTTTCTTATCCATCCGAAAAGATCGATGATGTGGCGATCGAACTGCCGCTGGGCTGGCAAGTGAATAGCCTGCCGCCCGTGCAGAACCTCGACGCAAAGGCCGCTTTGTATAACCT
>JBGQCW010000268.1:0-3804 GCA_041495565.1 Candidatus Acidiferrum sp. | reverse complement strand
GAAGAGCAACTCGGGCTGCCCCGCGCACAGCAGCCAGCGCTTGCCGTACTGCCAGTGCTGCAACTCCACGCAAACGCTCCCAGGCACGCCGGCAGCCTTGCGCGCAAGGGGCCGGCGAAGATCCTTGCCCCACGACCACGTGTTGCGGAACCAAAGTTGTGGCAGGAGATGCAACGTGGCCGCTTCCGGCCCGCGATTCACCGCCGTGATCTTGATAAGAATGTCCTCGACGTCGGCCTTGGCATACTCCGCGAACACGTCAAAATAGCGGTTCTCGGCGAAGACTCCGGTGTCCAGTAATTCGAATTCCGGCTCGCCACGGCCGCGCCGCCGGTTTTCTTCGACGAGAGATTCGTAAGGAAATTCGGCCTGCGGATACTTGTAGAGCATGCGCATGTAACTGTGAGTGGGCGTGGAATCGAGGTAGAAGTAATACTCCTTGGCATCCTCGCCGTGATTTCCCTGATTTCCGGTCAGACCGAAGATGCGTTCTTTCAGGATGGGATCGCGCCCATTCCACAAGGCCAGGGCGAAGCACATCATCTGGTGCCGGTCGCTGATCCCCCCGATGCCGTCTTCCCCCCAGCGATAGGCACGCGAGCGCGCGTGCTCATGCGGAAAAAATTCCCAGGCCGTGCCGCCGGGACTGTAATCTTCGCGGACCGTTCCCCACTGCCGCTCGGAGAGATAGGGCCCCCAGCGCTTCCAGTGTTTCTTTCGCGTGCGCGCTTCTTCGAGCCGGCGGTCTTCCGTCGTCTGGATCCGTGGCATAGTCGGTCAATCCTCTAAAGGGAAGTGCAGCCTATCGTCGCATTTTTCTCCGGCGGAGGCAGCGTCGGCTTCCACGGGCGTGCCCGTTCCGGCACGTCAGGGAAGCACGAAGGAAAAACGCCGCAGATTGTTACGGAGTTGGCGACTGGCTTGGAGGCTCGGCTTGCGACGGAGTTGGAGGCTCGGTAGGTGACTTCGAAGAACGCAGGAAAGTGATCTTTGTACCCATGTCTTCCGTTGCGAGAGAAACCACGCGAACCTGGTCGCCGCGTTCTCCAACGAAGGTGATGTCGTCGTCGGAAATGTGGGATTCGTGGAAGACTTCGGGCAAGTTCTTAGGGCCGGCGTCCTGGCGCACGAATTCCGGACTCAAGTGTTCGAGATACCAGTTGACGACGTATTCGCGGGAAGAGTTCGTATGATAGGTGCTGGCTACTACCTGGGGCTGATTGTCGTCGGCGGGAAGATGCAGCGGTGCTCCACCCGGGAGCACCAGCGATGCCTGGGGATAAACGGGCAACCCAGGGCCGACCTGCTGCGCCTTTTCGACGCGGAAATCGCCAAGAGGGGTGCGCACGGTGGTCTTATCGCCCTCCGCGCGCAGTTGCAGGGCATGAATTACGCGCGAGGCCATCAGGAATCCTCCGCCCAGGAGGATGCCAAAGCCGCAGAACATGGCGGCCATCATGAAGAAGAGCGATTTGGAGGAGGAAGATTCCCCCGAGGATGAACTTTGTGCCATGACTGCCTTCTCCCAAGAATCCGGCTAACGCGATTGTGAATCATCCCCCGGAAAAAACGCGGCCCCGGGGACACGGGGCCGCGCGCCATGCAGCAGGATGCTGCGAATCACTGGGTCGGCAGAAGGAGCTGCGTAAATCCTGTCGTGTTGATAGTGCGGAACATCGGCGTTCGCGGCGGCAGCAACAAGGGATTCAGGAAGTCCGAATCGAATGAGTAGCCGCGGCTCGGCGGATCATACACAGTATTGCAGCACTTGTAGAGGCCGGTAGCCTGGCGGTTATAGTACATGCTTACAATGGAGCCCTCGTAGTTCAAGGCGGCTCCACCCCAGTTTTCAATATACCGCATGAAATTGTGCACCCCACCATCGGTTGCGAAGTCCTGGCTGCTATTCAGCGCGGTTGAGTTCCATGCGGGAATCGGGAACGATAGGCCCTTTCCAGCGACGACTCCCATGCGGTACCAGGTCGTCGCTCCGGCGCGCCCACCGGTATTGAACGGGGAGGAGAAGGAATTGACGTCGTTCCAACTGGCCGAGAGAAGCGTAAGCGCATCACCGGCTACCGAAGCGGCCACGTTCGCACTGGTGAAGCCGGTGCCTGCCGGCGAATTGGCGTTGTAGTCTCCCTGGACATAAATCGGGTTTTCCGTGGCGATGGTCAAGCCGCAAGTGATCGCGCCCGGGCAAAGGGGCAAACTAATGAGGCCTCCATTCACAAGCTTCAGAGCCGGGCGGAAGAGGGCTGATGGGTTTTCGCGCGCCTCATTTGCGGTTTTCAGATAGGTCCCAGGCCAGGGAAATCCGGCGTTTGGACCCGCACAATTCGGATCCGCCACTGTCGCGGCGAGCACAGTTAGAAAGAGCGTGGCGGCAGTTGAATTTCCCGTGCTGTTCACCAACCCGTTAGGAAAGGAGTTCGCACCGTATTTGTAGAGAACTGCGGTGCCAGCCAAGTCCTCGCCGTTGTCAAGTGTTCCATTCGTACAGCCATTGAGGTTGGCGGGGTTCACGAAGTCGCTGAACCCGTATTCTCCGGTCTCGTTTCCCGAAGGCGATAGCGGTGGCCAGGCGTTGACGAAGGGAGCCACGGGTTCGTAGTTTCCGCGGCGGTCGGAGACGTAGACGACAAAGTTGTTTGGCGCCACGTTGGGGTCCCTGGTGGCAAGACCAGTTGCCCCGATCGTTCCGGAGAACCATCGGGCCAGATTCTTGACGTCCAGCTCGACGTAGTTCATCACGCCGCCGAGCGTAACTCTTTTATCGAACGGCGCGGCCGGAACGAAATCTCGACGCGCGCCTTCCCGGGTGTCAAAAAGAACGTTGGGCCAAAAATCCGTAGTTTGCGGAACCCATAGGGCGCCGCTCGCGGCGGCCGCCAATGGATTATTAGCAAGTCGTAGTGTTGCCAGGTTGCCAGTGGCTGGGTCCACGCCGCAAACTTCCGCCACGGTGGACTGGACGGCCTTACGCCCCGGATTGTTCCAGACGCCAGTCTGGGCGTTAACCGAAGAAGGATTGTCGCGAATGCGCTCCAGACGGATGACCGCATTTGGATGCGGATCCTTACAGGACCCGGTTGAGTAGCCGGCTGTGGCCGGACTTGTGGAAGGGCCAGTGAAGTTGCCAGCGCCCATGGGGGCTCCATTTTGAGGTGACAATTGCTTGTTAGCGGTAGCCAGGGCTATCGGTAAGAACGGCAGGGCGGGGGCTTTGCCGAGTTCCATTAGAACATTGGTGCCGGACCACATCGGATTCAGGTTGGTTCCGTCGAGCGATTGGGGCACAGGATTGATATTCTTCCCGGCGTAGCCGAGGCTGAGAATCTCCTGGGTGACGTCTTTCCAGGTGCCGCAGGGACTTCCGTAAGCAGTCTGCGCATCGATCTTGATGTAGCCAGTAATAATCGGCGTGCCGTTTAGCTGCCAGTAGCCGTCGCCCATGACGATGGGGGGGCCCGGGAGTTGGACATAGCCTGGGGCGTATGCTCCCGTCGCCGCACCCGAGGCCGCCAGCGGCAAAGGCGTTGTGCCGGCGGCGATCATCTTCGCCTTCAGAGCGGTTGCAGTCGGCGAGGCCGCCCAACCTGCGACTGGCTGCGCAAGGTCCGCGAGGTTGAACGGAGCGTCGGCACTGACGCACGGCAGACCGGTGATGTCGGCGGCGTTATCCGAGAGCAAGATTTTGAGGCTCGCCTGAGCAAAGTAACGTTCGCCGAGCACGCCCGGATTCGCAGTGTCCTCGTTTCGCACGGGCCGTCGAATCATGTCGATCGGCTGCAAACTGCCAAG
>JBGQCW010000267.1:0-3815 GCA_041495565.1 Candidatus Acidiferrum sp. | reverse complement strand
TGCATGACCCAGCAGCAACCGAGCATCCGATAAGGATGCGAGTCCTGCCTGCCCCGGCCTTGCCGGGGAGCGAGCGCAGCGAGCCGAAAGACGTCGCGGACACAGCCTCTTCTTGGCGCTCATAATGCGTTGCCTTGGCCGCAATATTAGATACAATCGGTGCTCGCCAAGGAGGTTTCATGTTCGCAGCACAGGTGATTACACAAAGGACGGTTAGAGTCTGGTTCGAATCGCACAGCTTGGTCGCGTGGCTCCTCCTCGGCCTGGTTGCGGGATGGCTCGCCGGAAAGATTGCGCGCGGCCGCGGCTTCGGTTGCATCGGTGACATCTTGCTCGGCTTGATCGGTTCCTACATCGGCGGCTGGATTTTTATCAAGCTGGGAATTTTTGGCGGCGGATTCCTCTACTCGCTAGCTGCGGCGACACTGGGTGCGGTTATTCTCGTCTCCATCGCACATCTTTTTGGCGGCAGTAGCGATCATTGAGTGCGCCAGTTCGGCCCTTCTGTTTTTTGCGAATCACCAGCCTGCCCCGGCCTTGTCGGGGTCACGAGTCAGCAGTCCCCTCCCTGTGATACGATTCTCGTTTGCGTCTCGGAGTTGACGCCTCATTGAGCAAGACCTCGCAATCCCTCACAGCCATTCCTCTGGGCGGTCTCGGCGAATTCGGCATGAACATGATGGCGCTGCGGTTCGGCGACGACATCCTCGTCATCGACTGCGGCATGATGTTTCCGGAATCCGAATTGCTCGGCGTCGACCTGGTCATTCCGGATATTTCTTATCTGAAACAAAATCGCGCTCATGTGCGCGCCATCGTACTGACGCACGGCCATGAAGATCACATCGGCGCCCTGCCGTACATTTTGCGCGACCTCAACGTTCCGGTTTATGGAACGCGCTTCACGCTCGCGCTGGTGAAGAAACGCCTCGACGAAGCGGGACTGCTGGAATCGACCACGCTTCGCGAAGTCATACCCGGCCGGAGGGTAGAGATCGGGCCGTACGAAATTGAATTCATCTCCGTGACGCACAGCACCGTCGATTGCGTCGCGCTGGCCATCCGCACCTCGCTCGGCGTGATCATTCACACGGGAGACTTCAAGATCGACCAGACGCCCGTGGGCGGCGCCCCGTTCGATCTGCACACGTTCGCGAAATACGGAAACGAAGGCGTGCTCGCGCTCTTCAGCGATTCAACGAACGTCGAGCGTCCGGGATTCACGCCTTCGGAGCGCGCCATTGTTCCACGCGTCGAAGAGCTGTGCCGCGCCGCGCCCCGCCGCGTGATCCTCTCCTGTTTCGCTTCCTCCATTCACAGAATTCAGCAAGTCATCGACATCGCTTCGCGCGTGAACCGCAAAATCGCCTTCGTCGGCCGCAGCATGGTCGACAACGTGGAGATCGCCCATTCGCTGGAACTTTTGCGCATTCCCGACGGCATGGTCGTCCGGCAGCAGGACATTCGCGGATTCGATCCCAAGCGCATCCTCATTCTTGCCAGCGGAACTCAGGCCGAGCCGATGTCTTCGCTGTCGCGCATTGCCGTGGACAATCACCGCTTCGTCTCCGTGGATGAGAACGACAGCGTCATTCTCTCCGCGCGCATCATCCCCGGAAATGAAAAATCCATTTTCCGCATGCTGGACCACATGTTCCGGCGCCGCGCGCTGGTTTACTATGATAATTCGTCGGGAGTCATCCACGTGTCCGGGCACGCCAGCCAGGAAGAACAAAAACTCATGTTGCAACTGGTAAAGCCGAAGTATTTCATCCCGGTACACGGCGAATACCGGCATCTGTTCCGCCACGCAGCCCTCGCGAGCCAATTGGGCGTAGTATCTGGCGAGATTCTGCTCATCGAAGACGGCCAGCAGATCGAATTCACGGAGGACGGTGCGTACCGGCGCGATCCGGTGACCGCGGGACGCGTCTGCGTGGATTCCGGCTCGCTCGAAGAGATTGAAGACGTCGTGATTCGCGATCGAAAACATCTTTCCGAAGACGGCATCGTCGTGCCGATCATCGCGATTGACAAGCACACCGGCAAGATGGAATCGCACCCGGAAATCGTCACGCGCGGGCTGATGAGCGATAACGGCCAGGAGCTCATTGCCGGCGCGCGGCTGGTCATCATAAAAACGGTCGAAGAATCCAACGCCGAAGAAAAATCCGACTGGGGCGTCATCAAGGAAAAGATCCGCGTGGACCTCAAGCGCTATATCAGCAAGCAAACCTCCAAGCGTCCGCTGATTCTTCCCGTCATCCTCGAAGTCTGAGCACCCGAGTAGCGAGCAGGAATTCAGCGAGTGCCCGATAAAATTCTTACAATACATAGCGCTCGACTCTTTGCATGATCAAACCGTAGCCAATTGCGATCTCGGGCTTCGCGATCGCTTGTTGTGGCGAGGTTCTGGATTCCCCGCTACAATCTTCCGTCATTAGGAGCCGCGCTTGTCTTCACCTTCATCACCGCTCGCCCCAAATCCTGGCCGCGCCGCATTTGTTTTCATCCTGATCATGGTGGCGTTTGACTTTCTCGCGTTTGGCATCATTGCGCCGGTGCTTCCGGATCTTGTTCGGCAATTCGAGGGCGGCGACTTCGCTCGCGCTTCCAGCATTACCGGCTATTTCGGATTCGCCTGGGCCACCATGCAATTCATTTTCTCGCCGATCCTCGGCGCGTGGTCGGATCGCTTCGGCCGTCGCCCCGTGATTCTCATTTCTTGTTTCGGCTTGAGCATCGACTACGTTTTTATGGCGCTGGCTCCGTCGCTCCGATGGCTTTTCGTCGGCCGCCTCATTTCCGGAATCACCACCTCCAACGTTTCCACGGCATTTGCCTACATCACCGATGTGACGAAGCCGGAGGAGCGCGCCAAGCCCTTCGGTCTTGTCAGCGCCGTGTTCGGTCTCGGGTTCGTCATTGGCCCCGCCGTGGGCGGCTATCTCGGCAACATCAATCTACGTTTTCCCTTCTGGGCCGCCGCGGTGCTTAGCCTCGGCAATGCTCTCTACGGATATTTCATTCTTCCGGAATCGCTGCCGCCAGAACGCCGCGCGAAATCCGCCTGGCACATGGCGAATCCTCTCGGGTCTTTGAAACTTCTCAGCTCGCATGCGGAGCTTGCGGGTCTTTCCGTTGTGACCACGCTCTACTACCTGGCCCACAATGCCCTTCCCTCCATGTGGGCCCTCTATACCGAATACCGCTACGCGTGGAGCCGCCGCGATGTCGGCCTTTCGCTCTCCGTTGTCGGCGTATTCGCGGCCGTCGTCTCCGGAGCGCTCGTGGGCCCGATTGTGAAGCGCTTTGGCGAACGCCGCAGCCTTCTTGCCGGATTGTTCTTCGGCACGCTTGGCTTCGCGGGTTTCGCACTTGCAAGCCGCGGCTGGATGATTCTCGCCGTCATTCCTTTTATTGCCCTGTGGGGCATCGCCGCTCCGGCTATCCAATCGCTGATGTCGCGCCATGTCGATTCGTCTTCCCAGGGCAAGCTGCAAGGAGCGATCAACTCGCTTCGCGCCGTCACCGGCATGGTTGGACCTGTTTTGTTCACCCAGGTCTTCGCCCTGGCCATTGCGCCGCGCGCTTCCGTCCATTTCCCCGGCGCGCCCTATTTCCTCGCCGCGCTCCTGCTCCTTTCCAGCCTCCTGCTTGCCGTCTACGTGACACGACCGGGAGAAGCGGCGCAGTCCGCGCCCGAACCCGCAACCTCTCTTGACCCTTCCGACTGAGCACGTAAGCGACTCCGAAGAACAGATCAGCGGCGGTAAGCCGCTCAATCCAGTGAGGTTCATCGGGAAGTTAAAGTA
>JBGQCW010000266.1:0-3824 GCA_041495565.1 Candidatus Acidiferrum sp. | reverse complement strand
CCTTCAGAGAGTTCAGAAGTACCGAATTTGACCGTTTTGAGTGGCGACGGTAGAATTTAGTTTCCACGCGGTCGTGACTCGCGTTCGAACCCGCAGAGGACCAAGCGACAAACAAAGCAGCGAGTTTCAGGGATTGAGGAGGAAGTATGGCTACGGCAGTTGCGCCCCGGATGTTCAAAAACTTCATCAACGGCGAATGGGTGGAATCGCGAAGCGGGAAGGCCTACGAAAACCGCAACCCTGCGAATACCGACGAATTGATCGGGATGTTTGTGTCCTCGACCGGCGAGGATGTGAACGCAGCCGTGGATGCCGCCAAAGAGGCTTACAAGACGTGGCGGCTAGTACCGGCGCCAAAGCGCGCGGAGATTCTGTTTCGCGCGGCGGAACTGCTTCTGCGACGCAAAGAAGAATTTTCCAAAGACATGACGCGGGAGATGGGCAAAGTCCTGGCGGAGACGCGCGGCGACGTGCAGGAAGCCATTGACATGACCTATTACATGGCCGGCGAAGGTCGGCGGCTGTTTGGACAGACCACGCCTTCGGAACTGCCAAACAAGTTTGCCATGAGCGTGCGGCAGTCCATCGGCGTCTGCGGGATGATTACGCCGTGGAATTTTCCCATGGCGATTCCTTCGTGGAAGACGATGCCCGCGCTCATCAGCGGAAATACCGTGGTGCTGAAGCCGGCCGAGGATACGCCGCTGTCCTCGTACCATCTGGTGCAAACCTTGACGGAGGCCGGCGTGCCGCGCGGCGTGGTGAACTTGGTGAGCGGCGATGGGCCTGGGGCAGGGGCTCCTTTGTCTCAACACAAGGATGTCCCAGTTGTGAGCTTCACGGGGTCGACAGCCGTGGGGCGGATTATCGCGCAAGCTTGCGCACCGGACTTCAAGCATTACAGCCTGGAGATGGGCGGGAAGAACATCATCATCGTGATGGACGATGCCAATCTCGATTTGGCAGTGGATGGTGCCGTTTGGGGCGGGTTTGGCACGACGGGGCAGCGTTGCACGGCGGCGAGCCGCGTTGCCGTGCACCAGAGCGTCTATAAGGAATTTGTCGAGCGCTTTGTTGACCGCGCAAAATCGCTGAGAGTGGGGAACGGATTGGACGCGTCGACGGAGATGGGGCCATGTATCAACGAGCAGCAACTGAAGACGGTGATGAGCTACGTGGAGATTGGCAAGAATGAGGGCGCGAAGCTGCTGACCGGCGGGAATCGCTTGGACAGCGGGGCACTGGCAAAGGGCTGGTTCTACGCTCCGACAGTGTTCGGCGATTGCTCGCCAAAGATGCGCATCGCGCAGGAAGAGATTTTCGGTCCCGTCGTGTCGGTGATTCCAATCGACAGTTTGGAACAAGCCATCGATGTTGCCAACGGTGTGCCGTATGGTTTGTCGGCGTCGATTTACACGCGGAACGTAAACCGCGCGTTTGCCGCGATGCGCGATCTGTATACGGGAATCGTCTACGTGAACGCCCCGACGATTGGCGCGGAAACGCACCTGCCGTTCGGCGGAACAAAACAAACCGGCAACGGCCACCGTGAAGCGGCCATCGCCGCCATCGATTTCTTTACCGAGTGGAAGACCGTGTACATCGATTACTCAGATAAACTCCAGCGCGCTCAAATCGACAACGCCTAGCCGTCGCGAGCGCGTTGACGCTGCGTGACACGATTCCTACAATAGGAGGTAGCGCTCTTTGGCACTAGGAGTAGAGTGCTGCTATGAGGAATTCCGCGCTCCAGGAACGGCGAAACCGGCAGATTCTGGCGGACATCGTGCGCACGTACATCGAAACGGGCGAGCCGGTATCTTCGCGCGCAATTTCCAAGCGGTTCGAAGAGACCCTCAGCACCGCGACGATTCGCAACTTGATGGCGGACCTGGAAGACGGCGGCTTTCTGTATCAGCCGCATACCTCGGCGGGGCGCGTGCCGACTGCCGCCGGGTACCGTTTTTTTGCGCAGGAGATTGCCTCGCAAGCGACCATCACCGTGGGGGACCGCGAGTGGATTCAGCGGGAGATGGGCGGAGCCACCAGCGCCGCGGAGATTACGGAACGCGCAGGCCATATTCTGGCGGAAGTTTCGAACGGGCTCGGCATCATCGTGTCGCCGCCGTTGAGCAAGACCGTGCTGGAGCATGCACGGATGTGGCTCCTGCCGGACGGGCGCGTGGTGGTGGTGCTGATCTCGCCGGGTGGAAATACGCGCGACAAAATCTTGCGGCCGCACCGGCTCTTCACGCAGGGCGAACTGGATGCGACTGCTGATTTCTTGAACCGTCACTATTCGGGCTGGACGCTCGAAGCCATTCGCAGCGACCTTCTACAAAAGCTGGCGACGGAGCGGGAGCGCTACGAGGGCATCGTGCAGAGCGCGCTCTCGCTGTGCGATCCGGCGGTGCTGGGAGATGAATCGGCGCTGCACGTGCACGTGGAAGGAACCGCGCAGATCGTCGGCATGGCGGAATTTGCGGACCAGGCGCAACTGCGCGATTTGCTGGCGGCGATTGAAGAAAAGCACCGCCTGGTGACCATGTTGAATGCCTGCATCGAGACGCCGGAGCCGGTGCACGTGCAGATCGGCGTGAAGGAAATTTCAGAATCGGGAGAAAATCTGGCGTTGATCAGCGCGGCATACACGAGAAACGATCTTGCGCAGGGTTCGCTCGGCGTGCTGGGGCCGACGCGCATGCACTATGAGCGGGCGATGACCGCGGTGGCTTACGTGGCGCAGCTCTTCAGCGAAGCGCTGAATAAGATTTGATGGGTGATCGGGACAAGAGAAGTAGGAGACCGGGTGACGAAGACGTGAAGATCAACCTGAACAAGAACGTGGATAGCTCCGAACTGGAGCAATCCGCTGAAGCCAAAGCCGTTGCCGCGGACACCGCGAAGGCCGACGCCGAAATGGCGAAGTTGACGGCGGACCTGGAGGAGTTGCGGCAGACGCTGCTCCGGCGCCAAGCGGACTTCGACAATTACCGGAAACGAATTGAGAAGGAGCGCTTTGAAGATTCGAAACGCGCGACGGCGCGCGTGATCGAAGGATTGATCCCGGTGATCGACGGTTTTGAGCATGCGCTAGCGGCCCATCGGGAAGCAGAATACGAAAATTACCGGAAAGGATTTGAGCTGATCTACAAGCAGCTCCTGGATAACGTGACGCGGCTTGGGGCAGAGCGGACGGATCCGGTGGGGAAAGCCTTCGATCCGCACCTGCACCAGGCCGTGGATCGCGCCGAAACGACGGAACATGCGGATGGCACGATCCTGCAAGTATTCCAGGCGGGCTACGTGTTTCACGGACGCGTGCTGCGTCCGGCGATGGTGCGTGTAGCGGTGCATCCGGGTCCAGCATCGAAAGAAGCGGTGAATTAAAGGAGATCGAGGGTTTTCATGGCTAAGGGGAATCAGCGGGATTATTACGAGGTGCTGGCCGTTTCGCGGACGGCGGCGGTCGATGAGATCAAGTCGGCGTACCGCAAAGCTGCGCTCAAATGGCATCCGGACCGCAGTCCGGAGAACAAAGCCGAAGCAGAAGTGAAGTTTCGCGAATGCACGGAAGCCTACAGCGTCCTCAGCGATCCTCAGAAAAGACAGATCTACGATACCTACGGCCACGCGGGTCTTTCCAGCGCGGGCGTGAGCCAGGGATTTGACAACACCGTCTTCCAGGACTTCCACGACATTTTTGGAGATTTTTTTGGGTTCGAGGATTTGTTCGGCGGTGGACGGCGCGGACGCAGCCGTGCGCAGCGTGGCGCCGACCTGCGCTACGACATGACGCTGACCTTTGAAGAAGCCTCGGCGGG
>JBGQCW010000265.1:0-3825 GCA_041495565.1 Candidatus Acidiferrum sp. | reverse complement strand
GGCAGTCATCACCGGGGGCAGGGGCTCGTAGTCAACCTCAACGAGTTCCGCGGCATCTTCTGCCGCCAGGCGGGTCTCGGCCACGACGGCGGCCACCGGCTCGCCCTGGTACACGACCTTGTCGACGGCCATCGGGTAATCCGCGATTTTCTGCCCGACGTCCGGCCCGATCTCGATGAAAGGATTCACCAGTCCTTTCACTTCCGCGCCGGTCAATGTGCATACGACTCCGGGGAACGCGGCAGCCTTGGTGACATCCACTCGAGAGATTTTTGCGTGACCGTAGGACGACCGCACAAAGCGGATGTGCAGCATCCCCGTTAACTTTTGGTCGTCGACGAAGATTCCTTTTCCGCGCACGAGGCGGTCTTCTTCCAGGCGGCGAATCGGCTGCCCCACCCACTTGGGAGCTGCCGCAGCGCGGCTCTTGCCGGGCCTGGCAGCGGCCTTTGATTTCTTGTTTTTCGCTCGCGTTGTTTTCGCCATCGCCGTGTCTCGCGCCTACGTCAACGCTTTCTGGAGGCCATCAATCAATTTCTGCACGTTCTTCTTTGCCAGCGGCTGGAGCAATCCACCCGCCAGCGAGGCGATCCGCCCCATCACATTCGACTGGCCGCTCCAAATTACTTTGGTCGCGCCTCCCGGCGCAGGCTCAAGTTCAAACCCTGCTCGCAGCGTGGCCGAACCGCCGGGGACATCGCCATTTCCTTCATAGACGGCATGCTTGGGCCGCTGGGTTTCCACGAGCGACATCTTGACTGCTGCGGTGCCGCGAATATGCGAGATGCCCACGCTCAACTTCACCAGAAAATTCTTGTCGTCACGGATCTCCATGCTTTGATAATCGGGAAGCAGAGGACAAAAGCGATTGGGGTCAACGAGGAAGTCGTAGACGGCCTCTGGTTTTTTCTGCACGGTGAAGTCGCCGCCAAATTTGATCTCCATGGCTCAGCGCTTCTCCATTTCGGCGGCGGCCGCGCGGATGGACTTCAAAATATTTTGATAACCCGTACAACGGCACGTATTGCCCGCGATTCCCTTGCGAATTTGTTTCTCGGTCGGCTTGGGCGTCTTCGACAACAAGTGAACGGTGGATAGAAGAAGCCCGGGCGTGCAAAAGCCGCATTGCAGGCCATGGCATTCAGCAAAGGCTTCCTGAACGGGATGCAATTGGCCGTCCTTGGAAAGTCCTTCGACGGTGATGATTTCGCCGCCTTCGGCCATGGGAGCGAACACAGTACAGGATTTTATTGTGCGACCATTCAGAATGACGGTGCAGGCGCCGCAATAGGTGGTGTCGCAGCCGATGTGCGTACCAGTGAGATTGAAGTGATCGCGCAACAATTCCACGAGAAGCGTTCGCGGTTCGACCAGGGCCTCCCGCGGCTGGCCGTTGACGCGAACGCGAACTAGAGTTTTTTCAACGTCCGACATATTCGTGTTGCGCCTCCACCTGTTCGCCGCGAGCGCGCCGCATCGCGATTCCAATGGCCCGCTTGACGAGGGCCGCGATCAGGACGCGTTTGTAATCCGCGGAGCCGCGCATGTCGTCTTGAGGTTCGGCGGCCGCGCGCGCGGCCTCGACAGCGCTCTCCATCGTCTGCTCGTCGAGCTTTTTGCCGCGCAAAGTTTTCTCCGCTTCTTTCGCGCGGATGGCGGTTAATCCCACGCAGCCAAGGACAATCCGTGCGTCTTTGCAGGTGTCGCTGTCTTCCAGCGTGAGCTGGACCGCTGCGCTGGCCGTCGCATAGACGGGAGCGCTGCGCTTGAACGCCAGATAGGCTCCGCCGCTTTTCTTGGGAGGTTGCTTAACGATGACCTCACAGACCAGCTCGTCATGTCCGAGAACGGTGGTATAAGCATCCTTGAAGAAATCATCGAGCGCGATGGTCCGCTCTCCAGACGGCCGAGAGCATCGGACAGACGTGTCCAAGGTGAGCAGGACCGCGCCCCAGTCTCCGCTGGGGTCCGCTTCCGCGAGAGACCCGCCGATCGTCCCCTGATTGCGGACCTGGACGTCCGCTATGCCTGCCGCGCAATCGTGAACGATGGGGATGGACAGAGCTGCATCTGATGCTTCGATGTCGGCGTGACGCGCCAATGCCCCGAATCGCAAGTAACCGTCGCGACTCCGGATATCGCTTAGCCCGGAGATGAAATTGATGTCCACAAGCGCTCTGGGGCGGGCCATGCGCATTTTCATGAGCGGTATGAGGCTTTGACCGCCGGCGATCAGACGCGCTTCTTCGCCCAATTGTTGCAGGAGCTTGGAGGCCTCCAGGAGTGTCCCAGCTCGGTGGTAGGAGAAAGGATGCGCGTACACGATGTTATCCGCTTGCCTCTTTGGATGGCGTGTGACCGCAGTTTCACCGCGGCAACAAACAATTGTTGTATTGCTGGCGCATTCTATTGCGAATGGCGCGGAGAGGCAAGGCGAAACGAACGTTTCGCCTTGCGCTGACGGAAGGAAAACATAACTACGTCATGTCTGGCGTTTCGTCCGTGAGTCCTTTATGCTGCCGCAGCCTTGCGATGAGAAAAAGAGAAAAGATCGTTCCGATTATCCTGGCGGCGGGCAGCTCGGACCGTCTGCCTTTTCCGAAGCCTCTGGCAATGTTCGGCGGAAAGACCGCACTGGCGATCGCGGTGGAAAACTGCGCGGGGCTGGAGCGCCCCCTCGTCGTCCTCGGTTGCGATGCGGAGCGCGTGCGTCCCGCAGTCTCAGGCTCGGCACAAATTGTGATGAATCGCGGCTGGCGACGAGGCCAGATCGCTTCGCTCCGGCGGGCACTTAGGCGAATTTCTGTCGATGCAGCGTTCCTGATCTACCCGATCGACCATCCCCTCCTGAAGCGGAAAACGATTCACCAATTGGTTCGGGCTTTCCGGGCGCGGGGCGAATTTCAGGAGATCGTCGTGCCGTCCCACAAAGGTGTTTACGGCCACCCGGCGATCGTTTCCGGGAAGCTGCGCGGAGAGTTCTTCAAGTCGAAGACGGCGCGCGATGTGATTTATCGCGTGCCAGCGCGAGTGCGGGCTGTGGGGCTGTACTCACGAGCCACCTTCGCGGACTTCGATACCCCCGAGTCCTACCGGCTGTGCCTGCGAAAATTCAAGACGAGATAAGGTCGAGCGGCTTGTCAGCGCTATTCCGCAGAAGCTTGGCGGGCCGCCAAGCCCAGCGTGATTCCGAGGAGGGCAACAATCACCAGCGCCGAACCGAGAATTGCGACCGCGCGCGGGATTGGCCCGTGGTTGAAAGTCTGCAGCAATACACCAAGGGGAAAGATGACCGCCCCAGCCAAAAGGACCGACGCTAGCAAAAGCCTATGGCGTTCGGCGAATCGCACGCGATCAAATGCAATCCCCACTACGATCAACAACATGGCCAGGCCAATCCAGTGACTATGAATATCCACCTGGCGGTCGTAGACATATTTCGCTTCCTTGTAGCTGCTGAATGCGGTCTCGGCAGCGCCAGGATTTCGATTTGCCGAAGCCTCAAAGGCCGTTGCCAGGGAAGAACCAATGCGATCGAGCGCCTGGTGCTCCGCAAAGACGGCGTACCAAAGGCCGTAACCCATGCCCCACACGGCCAGTGCGATTCCGCCCAGAACGAGAAGTCGCCGGGCGCTACTCATCGTACATCTCCTGTTTGTGCGTCAAGCTGGCCAGAATACCGGAGAATGCCGATCCACATTGCGAGTAGGGCAAGGATCACCAGCAGGCCTCCGAAGTCTGCTAGCCCGCCGGCGACAAGCCCGTACCGCAACTCCAGAAGAACACATACGGGGAGCAGCACCGAGCCGAGTAACAGAACGCCAG
>JBGQCW010000264.1:0-3863 GCA_041495565.1 Candidatus Acidiferrum sp. | reverse complement strand
GGTCATCGGGCTGCTGATTTCCGTCTTCCTCGGGGTCGCGCTGGTCTCCAAGGAGATGGAGAAGCGCACGCTCTATGCGCTGCTGGCTAAGCCGGTACGGCGATGGGAATTTCTGCTGGGAAAATTTGGCGGACTGCTGCTGACGCTGGCGGTCAACACGGCGGCGATGGCGCTGGGGCTGCTTCTGGTGATGCTGTACGTGAAGCATTCGCTGGAGCGGAGCGATGCGGTGGTGCTGGTGGCGGTGTATTTTATTTGGCTGAAGCTGGCCCTGATCGTGGCGCTGGCGCTCTTGTTTTCCTGCTACACGACGCCGCTGCTGGCCATCCTGTTCACGGCCGGTTTGTACATCGTCGGTTTATACGTGCAAGAGCTGCGAAACCTGCCGGTGAATGTGATGAGCCCGGCGATGACGCAGTTCACGAAGTGGCTCTCGTATCTATTGCCGAACTTCGAGAACTTTAATGTTATGGCGATGGCGGCGCACGGGCGGGCTGTGCCGGGGGCGCTGATTCTGCAGAACACAGTCTACACGGTGATTTATTGCACGATCGTGCTGGCGGGGGCGGCCGTCGTGTTTTCAAGAAAGAATTTGAAATGAAATCGCAGAAAGCCATGGCGTGGGTGCTGTTGCTGGCCCTGCCGTTGGGATTCGCGGGAATCTGGCGGCTGCAGCATGGCATCGATAAGGAGTTCGCCTCGTTGAGCCAGGAACGGGACGACGTGCTGCTGCGTTCCGGGAAGCTGATGAAAGTGATGAGCCTGGAATATGCGCCGCTGATGGCGGACATCTACTGGACGCGCGTCGTGCAGTATTACGGCAACAAACACGTGCGCGGGCAGGCGAATCTCGAGTTGCTCTGGCCGCTCCTGGATATTACGACCACGCTCGATCCGAATCTGCTGGTCGCCTACCGCTTCGGGGCAATGTTTCTGAGCCAGGCGGCTCCCGCCGGCGCGGGAAGGCCGGACCTGGCGGTGGAGCTGATCCGCCGCGGTATCCAAGCGAATCCGGAATATTGGCGCCTCTATGAAGACTTGGGATTCGTTTATTATTTCGATCTGAAGGATTACCAGAAGGCATCGGAGGCGTTCCTGGAAGGAAGCAAGAAGCCAGGCGCGCAGATCTGGATGAAAGTGATGGCAGCCAAAATTGCCGCGGAGGGAGAATCATTTTCCACCTCGATGTTCCTGTGGAAGGATATTTACGAGTCGGCGTCGGATCCCTCGATCAAGAAGAACGCGCTCCTGCACCTGCAATTGCTTAAGGTGAGGGAGGACTGCAAGCAGTTGAATGCACTTGCGGACGAATACGAGAAGCGAAACGACCGGCGCCCGACGCGCATGGCGGAGCTGGTTCAGGCCGGCCTGCTGCGCGGGCTACCGAAGGATCCCGAGGGCTTCGCCTACGTTTTCGGTGAGAGCAGAAAAGCGGAGCTCAATCTGGATAGCCCGCTTCTCGAACAACAGTTGCTGCTCGAGCGCTATAAGAAGTAAGTCTCGCTCGTTAATTCCCTGCCTTCCGTTGTGGATTCCATCATTCCGAGGTGCAGAGCAGGGTCATCTGCGGATCGATGATGATTTTGCGCGGCGGCGCAGGTGCGAGGAAATGGAACAAAGTTTCCGGCCCAGCCGCCACAACGGCACCGAGATACGTCCTGCTCCCACCACCGCCACCCGCGTAGAGGGGAACGCTGGCGATGAACGAGCGCGGTACACCGGCCTGATACAGCTTCCCGCGGACGAGATAGCCTTTTTCCGTGGCGTGAGCCGTGAACTCCACGCGGTAGTGCGGGATTCCTGTGCCGCGTACCCACTCTTCGAAAAACCACTGCATGGAGCGCCCGCCCTCCAGGTCCATGGCGGGTGTCATCACGGCTTCCACTTCATGCTGCAAGTCGTCGGTGGAGAGCGCGCGGTAAGCGTACTTGGTAACAAGCGATTGCAGAAGTGCGGTGAATCGCGCATCGGGATTCTTAGTGCCGGGCTGGCGCAGCATTTCGCGCAGCATGTGAAAAATCCAGGGGCCTTTGCTGTAGATGACCTCCTCGTAAGCCTGCGGAGATTTTGAGGAGTTGAGTCGCGTGCCGAGGGTGAGCGCGCCGATATCTCCCGGAGGTTCCGAGGAGCCGGGCGACTTCTCCACGAGCCGCTGGCGGAATCGTCCGAGCCAGACGCGGAGAGTGTGGTCGGGGTTCTTCTTGGTGTCGGCAAAGAGCAGCGAGAGGTACTGTGCGATGGCTTCATCAATCCATTGGTCGCGGTAGCCGGACCACCCGACGACGTTTCCCCACCATTGATGAGCGACCTCGTGGTAAGGAACCAATTCGGTGAAGTGCTCCTGGCCGGTGGTGCTGAGTCCAGCGCGCTGCTGGGCCTCAGAAGGCAAAAAGGAATAAGTTGAAATGTAAAGCAGGCCGGGCCAGCCTTGGGCAAACGTTCCGGGAATCTGCGAGACGCTCAGATTGTGGAAAGGGAAGGGTCCGCTGAAGGTTTCGTAAAAACGAATCGAGGAGTCGATCTCTTTGCCGAGCTGCTTGAGCGCGTCGGCCGGGCTGGGAGGAGTCTGAGGCGGCGCGACGGCATGACCCGTCGAGGGAGAACCGAAAGGCCCGGGAGGCAAGGGGAGGATATCCGAATCCGCAGAGAGACGATTCCGCAGAGATTGCTCGAGTTGACGGTTGGCGTAGACGTCGACGGAATGGCCGGCGGAGGCCACGGAAGCCGCAGCGTATTCGCCGAGATTAAACCCCGCAACGGACGCAGGCTTGTCTGTTTTCCAGTGGCCCACGCGGAAGTCGCCATCTTCGTGTTCCTCGATCTTGGAACCGGTGGCGAGCAGGCGAAGCTTGCGGGGCCAACGCATGGTGAGTTCATACGCCGCAAATTCCGCGGCGTCGCCGAGATGCGGGTACCAGCTTTCTCTCGCACCGACAAACAACACACCGTTTCCGGCGTCCTCAATGACGTTGCCACGATAGTGAAAATGAAGCGTGAATTCCTGATTGCGCGCGGGAGCATCCCGAAGCACGACATTCAGATAGTCGTTGCCGCGCGCGCTGCGCTCCTGCAAATTCATTCCTTCGTTCTGAAAAAAGGCGAGGGGCTCATTCTTTTCATTTGCGACTCTGTCAATGGAAAGAGCCCGGGAGAGCTGGAAGACCAGCATGCGCTCTCCGCCAGTTTCCGCGCGCACGCGCACGGAGGTGGTGGCCTCGAGAGAGTTGTCAGGGAGAATCGACGTCTGGATGGAGTAGGACAATCCACGGAAAGCCGTAGCCTGAGCAGGAAGGTCTGGAATGCGATGGGAAGTCCAGACATCGTAGAAGGTTTTGCCGCTGCTCTTGTGGAGCTGACCAAGAAGGAACGGCTCGTCACGCTGCAAATCCAGCACGACATCGAAAAACCCGGTCGCGGCGCCTTCCAGCCCGGCATAGAAGTAGGGCTTGGGATTCTGCGTGAGGCGATCGAAGAGAATGCGCAGAGTATGGCTCGGGTTGAGCCGAGCCAACACCGGCTCCCACTGCACGGCGATTGCAGAATCCATTTGAGGCACGAGATTGGCCGTTTGGAATTGGCGAAGGAGTTCGTCCGCGGTGTCATGGGTGAAACGGACATAGGCGGTGATAAAGCTCTGATCGAGAACGGGTGCCCCGAGGAAATGCCCCATTTGCTGCTTCTCGACGGGATCGCGAGGGAGAGCCAGAGCATGGCCGCGGCCGGAAAAGACGGCGCCGGTAATCTGCCCGTCAAGCGGGGAGAAAAAGGCGAGCGTGCCTTCTTCGAATGAAAGGACGGCATCGCCACGGCGGAGTTCGATGCGATTGGCGGGTGCAATGTGGTAGACGGCTGAAGGATCGACG
>JBGQCW010000263.1:0-3883 GCA_041495565.1 Candidatus Acidiferrum sp. | reverse complement strand
CGTGAAGTTCGTCGCGCATACATTGCCCTTTGCAGAAGTCGCCCTCGGTCTGCTCCTTCTGATCGGCTGGCGGTTCCGCATCTGGGCCACCATCGTCACCTTGATCATGCTGGGTTTTTTCGCCGCCGTCGTTCGCAGCTATGCTTTAGGCTTGCAGATCAATTGCGGCTGCTTCGCCACTCCCGAGCCACTCACGATCAAAACCGTTTTCCGTGACGGCGCCCTCGCCGCTCTCGCGCTCCTCATGACCGTCTTCGCCTTCATGGAAGCGCGCAAGCCGCATCCCTGGTCCGCCCCCGAAAAGGCGTAGAGTAGAGCACCCTCGCTTTTATGAAGACGCTCGCCGAATACCTCGAACTTGCTGCAGTCGCCCACGGCCATCTCTGCGCCGGTCAGGTCCTTGGCGTGCGCCTCGCGATGCTCGGGCTGCGCGAGATCGGCATCGAAGATCCCGTGGTCGAGCGCAAGCGCCTGGTCACCTACGTGGAAATCGACCGCTGTGTTACGGACGCCGTCGCGCTCGTTGCCAACTGCCGCCTCGGCAAACGCGCTCTGAAATTCCGCGACTGGGGCAAAGTCGCCGCTACCTTCGTCGACCTCAAGACGGGCCGCGCCGTGCGCATCGCCGCCCGGGAATCCTCCAAGCAAGCCGCTCGCGAAATGTTCCCCGCCCTCGAAAAAGAAGCAGGCCAGCAAAAAGCTTACGCACAGCTCTCCGACGAGATTCTTTTCGACAAGCAATGGGTCAAGGTAGAAGTCCTGCCCGAAGATTTGCCCGGCTTCAAAGGCCCGCGCGCAATCTGCGCGGAATGCGGTGAAGGCGTTAATTTCAAGCGCGAAGTGATCAAGGACGGTCGCACCCTCTGCCGCTCCTGCTCCGGCGACCGCTATTACGCGCCATGAACCCGAACGGCGTTGGGGAACGCGCTAGATTTTAACGGTGTCCAATGAACTGGTGTTTCCCATGAAATGGACGAGATGGACATATGCAGTAATTGTTCTGATCGTTTCCGTCTTTGCTGCATTCTATGCTTGGCAAATACACGTGCCAACGGGAACAGACCGGATGCGACAAGAGGAAGATATTAGACAGGCAGTCTTCCAATATCAGTTTCTACACAATGCTTCCGGCCAACAGCAGCACGCCATAGTCTATTGCCTCTCCGCTGGTGAGGTCATTCTGTCCGATGACTTCATGAAACGATTCCTAGGCAACACTCCACGCGTCGTCCGAGCATCAGCGTGTGAAACTCGTTTTGTTCTGTTCAAAGCCAATAAGATCACTTGGGAAAACAGCCGCAAAGTAATCGTCCAAGGCGGCTACTACGAAGACGGTGACAGCGCTTCGGGTAACACCTACACTGTTGTTCGGCGGATTACGGGTCGTTGGACTGTTACAAAGGACAAGATGAACTGGATATCTTAGAAACCGCTGACTTACCAATTCCCGCTCCGCACATGCCGCGCAAAACCGAGCTTGCGGAGAGTTTCGTTAAGCTAAAATAGACCCTCGATGCTGAGCTTGCCACCCATCACGCTGCGCCTTCGCGGCTTCAAGCTGATTGACCGCGTTGCGCTGGCCTTTCTCTTGCTTTGTTCCATCGCCCTCGGCGCTGCGTGCGGTTTGCTCTTCGTTTACGCTAGCGACCTGCCGGAAATTCGCGCGCTGGAAACCTACCGCCCCGATGTGGTCACCGAAGTGTATTCGGACGACGGCCAGCTCGCCGGCAGCTTCGCCATCCAACGCCGCATCCTGATGACCTACGAACAGTGCCCCAAGGTTCTCTACAACGCCGTCACCGCCATCGAGGACCAGCACTTTGAAGAGCACTGGGGCATCGATTTTCCGCGCATGGCCAGCGCCGCCTTCCGCAATCTTGTCAAGCGCCGCATCACCGGCGGCGCCAGCACCATCACCATGCAACTGGCCGGCAATCTTTTCCTGGACCGCAGCGACCGCAGCTTCCGCCGCAAGATGCAGGAAATCCTGCTGGCGCTGCAGATCGAGCGCCGCTACACCAAGCCGCAGATTTTTACAATGTATGCCAACCAGGTGTATCTGGCTCACGGCAACTACGGTTTCGCCGCGGCCTCGCAGTTTTATTTCGGAAAGCCCGTCACCGACCTGAAACTCCAGGAAGCTGCGCTCCTCGCCGGCATGGTCAACGGCCCAAAATTTTCACCGCTCTCCAATCCGGAGGCGGCGCTGGGCCGCCGCAATCTCGTGCTTCATCGCTTGGAAGAAGAAGGAAGAATTACTCCGCTCGAGGAAACGACCACCAGGAAATCGCCGCTCGGTTTGCACATCCAGTATCCGCGCAACGACCTCGCGCCGTACTTCTTCGAAGAGATCCGAAAATATCTCGAATCCACTTACGGAACGGAAGCAGTTCACGAGCGCGGCCTGCGCGTTTACACCACGCTGAACATCGGCATGCAGCGCGTCGCCAATCAATCCCTTCGCGACGGCTTGCACACGTACGAACGCCGCCACGGCTGGAAAGGCAATTTGCCAAACGTCATCCGCGACAACCTTGGGAAGCTCGATACCTACGAAGACGACGACTGGCGCCACACCATCGAAAAGGGAAGTTACGTCACCGGGCTCGTTCTTTCCATTGAAGAGAAGAACGCCGTGATCAAGATAGGCCCGTACCGCGCGATTCTTTCGTCCGGCGAATTCGCCTGGACCGGCCGCAAAAAACCTGCCGATCTTTTGCGGGTAGGCGACCTCGCCCAATTCTCGATCCAGGAGTTGCGTGACAATACCGCGCGCGTCCAACTCGAGCAGCAGCCCGGCCCGCAAGGCGCGATGCTGGCCATCGACAACTCTACCGGGGAAATAAAAGCCATGGTTGGCGGCTACAGCTTTGAAGATTCCAAATTCAACCGCGCGACGCAGGCCCTCCGCCAAGCCGGCAGCTCCTTCAAAATTTACGTGTACGCCGATGCGCTCGAAAAAGGCTCCACGCCTTTCGACACCATCGTCGATACGCCATTCACCACCATCAGCGGCGGGCAACCCTACTCCCCGCGCAATTACGATGAGAAATTCGAAGGCACCATCACGCTGCGCCGCGCCCTGGCCGGGTCGCGCAACGTCCCGGCTGTCAAGCTTGCAGAAAAGGTAGGGATCAATACGGTCGTCGATATGACGCGCCGCTTTGGCATCACCACACCGCTTCCGCCGTACCTCCCGCTGGCACTCGGCGCTGCGGACATGAAACTCATCGAGCACGTTTCGGCCTTCACCGTTTTCCCGAACGACGGCATCCGCATCGATCCGCACATGATCCGCCGCGTCACCAGCTACGACGGGGCGCTGCTCGAAGAAGCGCATCCCGAGGTGCACGATGTTCTCTCACCGGACGTCGCACGCACGATGACCGCCATGCTCGAAGAGGTGATCCAGTTCGGCACCGGCGTACAAGCCAAAGCACTGGGCCGCCCCGCCGCCGGCAAGACGGGCACCACGCAGGATTACACCGACGCGTGGTTTGTCGGCTTTACGCCGCAGATCACCGCCGGCGTGTGGGTGGGCTTCGACGACAAACAGATTTCGCTTGGGAAAAAAGAAACCGGCGCGCGCGCGGCCCTGCCGATCTGGCTCGAATTCATGCAGGGCGCACTCGCCGGAATGCCCGCAGCAGATTTCCAGAATGTTGTTCCACTCGAGCAGCAAGCCGCCGAGCATCATGTCAACGTGGACACTCCGGACACGGCGCCCACGGAGGACGAGCCTGCCGCACCCAAAGAAAAACCGCCTAGCGCTTCACCGCCCACGAAAACCACCGGAGCGGCGAATGCGACCGGCGTCTCGCAGCGCCGCTGAATTGGGCGCTGCCACCGGTTTCTGATTCCGGCAAGTTCACGACTACAGTTT
>JBGQCW010000262.1:0-3891 GCA_041495565.1 Candidatus Acidiferrum sp. | reverse complement strand
GTACTGCGCGATGTTGTTGGGGGATTTCGGCGCCGACGTCATCAAAGTGGAGCGGCCGGGAATCGGCGACCAGTCGCGGGGCTGGGGCCCGCCGTTCGTGGGGAGCGAGTCCGCGTACTTTCTGGCGGCGAATCGCAACAAACGGTCGATCACCCTGAACTACGATCATCCTCGCGGAGCAGGAGCGTTGCAGAAGCTTCTCGCGAGCGCGGATGTTTTCATCACGAACCAGCCCTCCCTTGCTTCGCTGAAGAAACGCGGTATCGATTATGAATCTCTCCGCACAAAACATCCGCGTCTCATCTATTGCAGCATCACGGGCTACGGTTTCACCGGTCCCAAGGCAGGCCGCCCCGGTTACGACATCCTCGCGCAGGCGGAAACCGGGGTGATGAGCTTCACCGGCGAACCCGGTGGCGGGCCGATGCGCTATCCCATCGCAATCGCGGATATGACCTGCGGGATGTACGCCGCGATGGGGATTCTCGCGGCGCTCTTTTCGCGCGAGAAGACGGGACGAGGACAATTCCTCGACATGGCGCTTTTCGATTCGCAATTGACGTGGCTGGCCAATGTGGGGAGCAGCTATTTGAACGCCGACGCCTCGCCGGAACGGTGGGGCAACGCCCATCCAAACATCGTGCCGTATGAGGTGTTTCGCGGCAGCGACGATAGATATTTCGTCGTCGGGGTAGGCACGGAAACGCTGTGGAAGAGATTCGTTCAGGTGCTGGAAATTCAGGATGACATCGGGCGAGATGAACGATTTCAGACGAATGCGCTGCGCATCGCGAACCGCGAAATTCTGATTCCGCTGCTCCAGAATCTATTTCGAAAGAGTCCGGCACAAGCGTGGCTGGGGAAACTCGCCGAAGCGGATATTCCGGCAGCGCCGATCAATACGGTTTCTGAAGCGGTGAACGATGCGCAAACACGCGCCCGCGGATTGATCGTCCAGATGGAGCATCCGAGCATGGGCGCCGCGAAGAGCATCGCGAATCCCATCCGGTTATCCGAGACTCCGGTGAGCTACCGATTGCCGCCGCCGTTGCTCGGCGAACATACCAGCGAAATTCTGGAGAGCCTGGGCTACACGGCCGAACAAGTTAAGTCCATGGCGGGCGGCTCAGCAACTTGAAGTCGGCACCGAAGCTTCGGTACAACTTGATGAAATTCAGGTAGCTACGAACCGACGTAAAGCTGGAAGGGTGCCCAGTAGAATGGCTTGGCGAAAACGTTGCCGGAATGGAGAAGGGTGAGCTTGGCGTCGCGGAGGGCGGTGGCAGGGTCCTTCCCCTGGTTCAATTCCTTGTAGAGCGAATCCATCAACTCCGGCGTGGCGGGGGCATCGGCCACTTCCCACAGTGCGCCGATGACGTTGTGAGCTCCGGCGCGTAGGAAAGCCCAGGATAGCCCGACCAGTCCTTCGCCCGAATAGGCGCGCGATCCCGACCCGTAACAGGCGGAAATGGTCACCAGTTCCGCCCGCAAGTGCCTCGTGACAATGTCTCTCGCATACAATTTATACGAGTCGCCTTCCGGACTCAGGATCACCGCGGATTCCAACGGCCGTGTTCGGCTGGCCGTTCCGTGCGTCACGAAATGCACGTAGGAAAAGCGTTCCGGATTGCTGCTGAGGTACGCGCTGGGTGTAGCTCGCGCCCCTTCCAATACCGCCCGTTGGGGCTCCGGGAAGTACTGTTCGATGTTCCTCATCTCGACCGCGGACTGGGACAGAGGGGGAAACGCGGTGTTTGCTTCTTTCGTATTCCCGACGAGCAGTAGGTTCTTCGCTTTTGCCGGGGGCCGGTTGGCCGCGGCTGCCAGCAACGTTAGCGAGCTCGCCGTGGTCAACGTCATATCTTCGATCCAATAGTGTGGCTTCGACTCTGGCGCGATCAGCGTCTCGAAGTTCAATCCGTAGAGGCTTCCATCCGGCAGCAGAATTACCCTCGAGTTTGCAGGGATCAACTTTTGAGCCGGCGCGATGAGCGTTGCATAGAGTTTCTGGCCGGTCAGTCGGTCATCGGTCGCGAGAACATCGATGGAGTTAGCGATTGCTTCCCTGTAGGCCTTAACGAGCCGATCGATTTCCGATGACGGAGGCAGTGCGAAATAAGCGGTCTTCGTTGGAGTGATCACCCAGAGATAGGAATGCTCTTCGCCCAGCCAATAAAACAGCAGCCTCGCGTGCAGCCGCTGCGCCAATTGCTGGGGCTGCACTCTCGGTATCGTCCGTGAACTCGCTATCGCAGTCGAGGACAAACCTTCTCCCAGCGTCCGCGCCCGGCTCAACTCCGCTTGACGCAAGGCATCGGCGGACCTGCCGTGGCGAACCAGAAAATCAACATATTCGCCATAGACAGCGATCCCGCTGGAAAGAAAACTCAGTCGCAGCTCATCGTGGTCGATGGAATGTCGAGCCTTTTCAAGGGTATCGATGGCTTGCAGGTACAGTCGCTCGGCTTCCCCCGGCTTCCCCTCGCTCTCTCGAACTCTCGCAAGCCCGGCTTCGGCTTGCCAGCGCAGCGGCGCATCAGGACTGGGTCCGGAAAGGACGCGGCGAAAGAACTGATCTGCATCACTGAATCGCTTTTCGGCGGCTGCAATGTGGCCAGCCAAGATCAGCGAATCGGGAACCCCAAACGTGTCACCGCCAGAATCCTCAATTTTCAGCGCTTCTTGGTTATACCGCTTCGCTTCGCTGAGCCGATGAGTCCGCAACATCACTTCCGCAAGCGTGTTCAGACACTCTGTGATGGTCTGCGCGTTTTTCAGTTGGCGCGCATTTTCGAGCGCGTTCAGGGCAAACTGCTCTGCCGGCGTGTAATCGCGAAGTGCCAAATATGAGTTTGCGACACCCGAAAACCAATAGGCGGAATAGCCGGGGAGACCGCTCTTGGCAGATGCCTCTGCGCCCTGCTTGTAAAAATCCAGCGCATTGTCAAAGTCACCCAACTCAAAGTAACTCCACCCCATATTGCCGAGTGCTGTCGCAACAAATGTCAGCTTTCCCATAGAGCGGGAAAGCCGGAGAGCCGCTTGATTTTGGTCGATGGCTGCATCAAACCGCTCTTGACTCATTGCAAGGCGAGCTAGATTAACTAGCGCAGCTGCTTCCTGCTCATGGTCAGGCTGCTGGCGTGCAAGAAATAAGGCACGATGATATGTCTCGTCAGCAACTGAGTAGTTTTTCTGATCAACTTCAAGCGCAGCCCTTTCTATTAAGACCTTGGGTAGAAGTCTTTGAAATGAAGAAGTCGCTCGCTGTTCCGCGGCAACAAAGGCGCGGTGTGACCTGTCGAAATCCTGAGCGATCCTGTATGCGACACCTTCGAGTATAAGTTTCTGAACCGCAATGTCTGTGTTAGCGAGCGACGCGGGAAGATCGCCACTTAGGACAGTAAGAGCATCCAAGGAGTCGGATTGCGAAGCGAGAATCCGGGCCTTGAGAATCCGGAAGCGCCAGAGCCACTCCACATTCTTGGCGCCGAATCGCTTGAGAGCCAAGTCTACATCCGTCTTTGCGGCAATTAGCTCACCTCGGCTGATCTTGAGGTCGATTCGATCATATACAGTCTGGGGATCGGTGGTCGTACGACAGGCCACAGCAAACACACTGACTACCGCTAAGCAGATGGAGAGCCCAGCAAAACCTAATCTCAAGGAGGAGTTGGTTGGCCGTTGGTGCGCGTTTCGGCTGCGGTGATGTTCGCCACGTGGGGAGAGCCGAGTTCGAGGCGAAGCATAGTCAAGGTCCGGGTTCCCGGCTCGGCGAAAATTTCGGCCAAAAAGATTTTTCCAAAATTGGGTACTTCGATGAGGTGGCGCTTCGCGTCGACGCCCTTCAACTTCGTCTCGATTTTCTCCACGAGAGAGCAAACGGCCACC
>JBGQCW010000261.1:0-3892 GCA_041495565.1 Candidatus Acidiferrum sp. | reverse complement strand
TCTAGATCGCTCAACGCAAAATGCGCGAAGTAGAGATCCTTCACGTCCCACGCAGTTGTTTTCGCCGGATCGCGGCTGACTGCCTGCCGGAAAAAAGTTAGTTCGAACCCAAACGTATGCCCCTCAGCCGACCTCAAATTCCCCGTGTAATACCACCACTCCGTTTGAAAATCTGGATGATTGAAATGATCGCGCGGGAATACGTAACGGTAACCTGGCAAAGCCTTGCGGTATTGCGCCGCGAGCGACGGAAGAAAAAACAGCGCAGCCACGAAGCACGCCAGCCTATTCTTCATGCACGACCTCAAGCGGATTCAGCCGCACCGCCACTTGCGCTGGGTACAGGCCCGCGAGCAAGGTCGCCGCGTACACCACCGTCAAGGCAACGAGGAGGATTTCCATCGGCCAGTGAAATCGAATCGTCCAGCCAAACGACTGCTTGTTGATCACATAGATGAGGACGAGTGACAGCGCGAACCCCAGGACCAGCCCCGCAAGATTGGCAAGCAGTCCCAGCAGTCCGGCTTCGAGAAGTATCAGTTTTCGAACTTGATTCCGTGCCGCGCCGAGGAAATGCAGCAAACCGAGTTCGCGGCGGCGATCGATGACCAGAGCGAGAAGCGCCCCGGCGATGCCCATGACGGCGACGAGGACCGCCACCGCTTCCAATGCATAAGTGATGGCGAACGTGCGGTCAAAGATTCGAATCGCTTCGGTGCGTATGTCGCGATTCGAAAACAGGAGCACGCGGTGGCCGGCCGCTGCTTGTTCAATCTCTGTCCGCACCATTTCCAGTTTTGCATCGGGAGAAACATAGATGGCGAGATTGGACGGTGCGGGATCAGGCAGATAGCGCAGCATCGTCTTGCGGTCCATCAGGATGCTGCCGCGCTCGCTGGAATAATCGTAGTAGACATCCGCGACGCGGAAAGCTGCCGGCTTTCCGCCGAGTGAGAGCGTGATGAAATTCCCCGTTTTCACTCCGTGCTTGTAGGTAAATGGTTCGCTCACGACGACGGCATTCGAATCGCGCAATTCGGCAAGCACCTGTTCCCTCGGACGGCCGGAGAAGAAATCGGAATTGTGATAGGAGCGCAGTACAGTCAGGTCGGCGGAAGCCAATGTTGCGGGCATGTCCTGATATCGGATTTCGTAGGCGCGCAGGCGCTCCACGGCAGCGACACCCGGCAATTTCTCAATCTGTTCCGCCAGACCAGGAGAAATCGTCGGGTGACGGTCTGCCGCTGCGGACCCGGCTGGCCGCAGATAGAGGTCGGCAGGCAACTGGTCACCCATCCAAACGGAAACTGTCTCACGGAAGCTCCCGACCATGATGCCGACAGCGGTCATCATGGCGATGGCCGTCGATAGAGCGCCAACCAAAACGGATGTGCGGCGCAGCGAAGCCGCAAGGCTTCGTGAAGCCAGCATCGCTTCTACGCCGAACAATTTGCCAAGAAGTTTCGAAGAGAACGCCGTCAGAGCATAAACAAACGCCGGCATCGCCAGCGCGGAAGCTGCCAGCAGCAAGATCGCTGCCAGATAGCCGAAGAGCGGCTTGCCCCCAATGGCGGGCGCCCGCGAAGTTGCAGCCGCGGCCAAACCGAGCGCCAGAGCCAGCCACAAATCGCGGCCCTTGTGAACGCGCACATCATATTCACGCCGGCCTCGCCCCATCGCCTCCACCGGGGAAACAAGGGAAGCCTCGCGAGCCGGTGAATACGCGGATGCGGCCGCGACTCCAACGCCCATCGCCAGCGCCAGGAGAACGGACGTGAAACTCAATTCGATAGGTCCCGGCCGGCTGCTGACGTAGAGCGATTCGACGGTGTTGGCCATCAACTTTACGGCGCCCGTGGCCATGAAGCGGCCGAGCGGAAGTCCGATCAACGCCCCGGCAAGCCCGAAGCAGCCAGCCTCACCAACGAACGCGGAGAGAATTGCTCCTCGGCTTGCGCCGAGCGCTCGCACGATACCGATCTCCGGGCGGCGGCGAACGACGGAAACGGAAATCGTGTTATAGATGAGAAAGGAGCCAACCACCAGAGAAATGTAACTCAGCAACCGCAAATTCCACCGGAAGGCCGTGAGCATGCGCCGATTCTCGTTCGTGCCCGTGCCTTGCGGACGGACTTCCACTCCGGCCGGAAGAACGGTGCGTAAACGCTGCTGCCATTCGTCAAGGCTGGGTGCGTTCGGTACTTTCAGCAGGATGCGATCGACGCGGCCGTACCGCGTCAGCGCGTGTTGTGCCGCGGCGATGTCCATTACAATTGCCGATTCGTTGCCGTTCGAATCCGGATAGACGCCCCGAACCGTGTACTCGCGGACTTGATCGTTGATCACCAATTGGACGCAAGCACCCGATTTGTAGCCGAAACTCGCGCCCACCCAGATACTGTCGTTGTCTCCGAAACTCTCGAAGGTTTCTTCCGATGTTTTCTGAGCTTGAGGTTCTCCCGTACTTCCCGAATCCATTTGCGCGTAGCTGCCACCTTCCGCGACGAGATCCAGCCCGATGAGAGGAAGCGACTTCTTCGAATCAGCGACAACCGCGTAGTCCTCAATGCGCGGCGAGATTCGCATCGCGTAGGGCAGCGACGCCAGCGCGCCAACGATATTCTCCGGCACGCCGCCCGATGTTGTGATTTCCAGATCGTTGTCGCCCGCAAGCGTTTCCATCGACGACCGAAACGATCCGGTTGCGGCCGTGCCTGCAAGATCGATGGCCAGGACGACGGCAACCCCCAGCGCCACCGCGAAAACGGTTAGCGAAGCGCGGATCGGCTCCTGCAGGAGCGGCCGGACGATCAACCGGTAAAAGAGCAGAAGGCGTGGCATTTCAGCGCCTGGTGATCTCTTCGATTTTTCCGTCGCGCAGCCGCACCACCGTATCGGCGAGCGCAGCAGCCTCCAGGCTATGCGTCGCCATGATGGTCGCGGTGTTCTGCTCCTGCGTCAGGCGTTGCAGCAATTCCAGAATGACGTTGCCGGTCGTGGTATCGAGGTTGCCGGTGGGTTCGTCGGCCAGCAGGATGCTCGGCGAATGGATCAGCGCGCGCGCGATGGCCACGCGCTGCATCTGGCCGCCGGAAAGCTGGTGCGGATAACGGTGGCCCAGGTCGTCCAGCTCCACCCAAGCAAGCCGTTCCCGGGCGGCATCGCGCGGATTCGGTTTTCCCGCGAGGAGCAGCGGCAGCTCCACGTTTTCGAAAACCGTCAGCGTGTGCAGCAGTTGAAACGACTGAAAGAGGAAGCCGACCTTCTCGCGCCGCAATTGCGTCAGTCCCGCATCTTTCAAAGAGGACGTCGAAACTCCATCCAGCAACACCTGACCCGATGTCGGAAAGTCCATGGCGCCGGCAAGATTGAGCAGCGTCGACTTCCCGCAACCGCTGCGGCCCACCAACGCCACAAATTCTCCGCGCTTGACGTCTAGGGAAAGACTGCTGAGCGCCTGAACTCGCTGGCCATCGCTCAAATAATCTTTCGAAACGTTCTGCAGCGAGAGTATCACCATGTGGGTTCGTGAGCTGGCGACGCACTTCTAGACTACGGCTATTCGTCGCTCAGCGCACACGTGTTGCTTCCGAAGATTTGCAGACCGCTCGAGTCTGGCTTCCTCCGCTCAAGACTTGAGCGAAGCCAGCGCCTTTTCGATCGCCGAGGTCACCTCCGGTGAATCCGGCGTCACTTCCGGCTCGAATCGTGTGATGACATGTCCATCCGGGCCGATCAGGAACTTGGTGAAGTTCCACTTGATCTCGCCCCCCGTTTGCGGGTTTGCCGTCTTATCCGTCAGGAACTGGTAGAGAGGGGTCGTGTCACCGCCCTTCACGGAGACTTTGGCCATCATCGGGAAAGTCACGTGATATTTCGAACTGCAAAACGT
>JBGQCW010000260.1:0-3893 GCA_041495565.1 Candidatus Acidiferrum sp. | reverse complement strand
CGCCGTATCAAAGGCCACCGTCGCCGCTGTAGTCCGGCTATCCACATAGAAGAGACGCCGCTCAAGCAACACAGGCATAAGTTCGGACATGAGTTCGGGATCGGATGTGGCTTGCGAACCCTGGTGATTGTTGACGCCTACTACGCTGGGAACATTTTGCAGAAACTGCTCCACGAGGGCTGATACATCCGCGGCCTGCATGCCGGGGCGCAATTCCTGAGCTTCGGGCCGCTCATTCGCGACCGATTGCATGGGCAGATGCAGCAGGACCTGAAAACCGCGGCGATGAGCTTCGCTGGCAATTTCGACGGAATGCTCGTGATCCGGCAAAACAGAAATGGTCAGTGGATAAGGCAGAGCAAAGATGGCGTCCGCGGCGGCGCGGTCACTGCCGAGATCGTCCAAGATGATGGCGAGCCTCGGGGCGGAAGACGGGCCGGAAATGTCACTCGTCCGCGTTGAGGCCCTCGCGCCGGGGTGGATGTGAATTGTGTGGGTTCGAACGCCCGACTTTAGAAAAAAGAAGAGAATTCCTTCGCGGCTTTCCGATGGCTCTTCGGTGAGGCCATGACGGGTCGCTACGACACTCAAGGCCTGCTGGAGTTTCGCAACTTGCAACCGCGTGGCGGAATCCGCTCCGGTCGAAAAAAGAGTGATGTCCAGATGATCGGTGGCGCCCCCATGTGCATCGGGAGCCTGGAACGCCACGCGGATCTCAGTACCGCTGGGTGCCGCCGACCTAGCCGCAGCAGCGAGTTCTCGGGTGATTCCGTGGATTTTCGCTGGCGCGGGACGCGCGGGCTCGGGCTTCTTGCAGCCGGACGCGGCCCAGCCCAGGCTGAACAGAAGAACGAACCAGGCAAGCCGGGCTAGATTTGCTTGAGTATCGGTTGAGAAGAAGGAATGCGAAGTATTCAGAGCGCGCCGAACGGCCACGGAATACTAGGCGGCCTTCTTTGCGGGAGCCTTCAAGAGGTCCAGCGCGCGGTGGAAGATCGGATCTTCCGGAGAGAGCGGACGCGGACCAAGGCCGGGTTCTTTCTGGGTCTCGGGCGCGGGGGCGGCATCTTCATCGCCGGAATCGGAGTCGTCTTCCGGAACAGCGCGCACGACTTCCGTGGGCGTGATGCCTTCTTCCAGGATCGCTTTCCCGCCGGGATTGTAGTAGTTCGCTACCGTGAGAAACAGCGCCGCGCCATCATCCATGGTGATGAGTTTCTGCTCGGAGGCGAGACCAAAGGTGCGCTCTCCAACAACGTCGCCACGATGATTTGCAAGGATGGCGGAAGCGAGTACTTCCGCCGCCCCGGACGTCGTGGCATCCACCAATATCGAAACAGGATTCTTCCAGATGACCTGCTTGGGCTCGGCAGAGAAAATCTGGGTCGACACGGTTTGGCCGCGAAGCGTCGTCAGCGTGCCGGACGGAACAAAAAGGCGCGCGATGGAAATAGCTTCTGAAACAGGGCCGCGGCCGCATTCGCGCACATCGAGAATTACTTTGTGAATGCCTTGTTTCTCCGCGTCGAGCAGCCGGCTGCGCACTTCCTCGGCGCGTCCCGCATCCAGCGAGGGCAGGCGCAGGACGAGAATGTCCGGGTCCGCCTTCTGGACAATGATTTTGGGTGCAGCCATTTTTTCACGCACGATATCGACTTCCTCGGGCGTGGCTTTGCCGCGGCGGATGACCGCTACTTTGACGCCGGTGCCGGGCTGACCGGTGAGAAGGTTCAAGGCCTGGCCAACGGACATGTCGCGCGTCGTGAAGCCGCCGATGGATTCGAAAATGTCGCCGCTGCGGATGCCCGCCTTGGTGCCCGGGCTATCGGGAAGAACGGAGAGTACGATGACGTAGCCGTAGCGCTTGCTGAGCGTCAGACCTGTTTCACCCGTTGCGGAGTTCGCGAGCTTCTTCTTGTATTCCTCATACTCGCGCGGGGTGAGGTAGCTGGATTGCGAGTCGAGCGATTCGAGCAAGCCGTGGAGAGACCCCGCGGTCACCGTCCGCATGTTTGGGTCGTCGACGTAATCCTGCTGGATCTTTTGCAAAACTTCACCGTAGACCGTGAGTGACTTGTAAGCCTTGTCATCGGTGGCGTGCCCCAGGACGTGTCCCAGGCCGGCGTAGCAAAAGATCACCACCGAAACGGAAAGAATGCCTATGCGAGCCGCTCGATTCATTCCTCACCCATCCTCAAAAAGCTACAGAATTGAATTATAGCACTGCAAAGGATTGGGACGCGGCAAGAATGGAAAAGGAAGCCTGGGCGAAGGTGCCCTAGCCATAATGGTTCAATTGGGGAATGAGACACACATAGACGGCAGAACGTTGCTAGTTTACCACACCATCGCTTTAAGGGCGCCTTTAGCTGTTCCTAAACTATTGATAATAAAGAACAAAATGAAAATAGTCTGGTAAACAACATGCTAGGATTGAAGATGGGGCATGTTCCAGACAACCATCGCTGGCGGGGCAATTGCAGAAGGTGTGGGTCTGCACACCGGTGTGTACGGCCACGTCCGTCTAGTGCCCGCGCCTGCAGAAACAGGCATCGTATTTCGCCGCGTGGACTTGGACAACTTCCCCATCGAAGCACAAGGCCGCAACGTCGCGCGGGTCAGCTACGCAACAAGCCTCATGAAGCAGGGCGTCCTGCTCTCCACCACCGAGCATCTCCTGGCCGCAATCTACTCCTGCGGGATCGACAACATCTACATCGACATTGATTCGATCGAAGTGCCGATCTTGGATGGCTCGGCGGAGCCATTCATGCAAATGCTGGAGCAGTGCGGCGTTCGAAAGCTGCGCAGGAAGCGTCGCTACCTGAAGGTTTTGAAGCCTCTGGAAGTCGTGGAAGGAGACCGCCGAATCGGGATCTATCCCGCCGATGAGTTTCGCGTGCGCTGCTACGTGGATTTTCCGCACCCGCTGGTAGGGCAGCAGGAAGTGGAGATGGTCGTGGGTCCGGAGACCTTCCGGCACCTGCTGGCTCGGGCGCGGACCTTCTGTTTCGAGCGCGACATTGAGCCGCTTAAAGCCATGGGCTTGATTCGCGGCGGTTCCCTGGAAAATGCCATTGTCCTTACCAATGACGGGGTCATGAACGGCCCCCTGCGCTTCCCCGATGAGTTCGGCCGGCACAAGGCACTGGATCTCATCGGCGACTTGGCGCTGGCGGGGCTTCCTCTGCTGGCGCGCGTGGAGGCCCACAAAGCCGGCCACGCTCTCCATACTCAGCTCGTCAGCCGCCTCCTGGCCGATCCCTCACTCTGGACCATCACCACTGAAGAAGCATCTCGATCCGAAACTGATGGGGCCTACCTGATGGCCCTCTCCCCTGCTCCCGCTGCTGATTAGGCATTCGCCGCCTCCTAAGCATCCCTTGATTGCGAAATGCCCGCTGCTCCCGCAGAATGAGTTGAAACTATGTCCAACAACGATCTTGCCATCGTGATCCTGGCCGCGGGAAAAGGCACGCGGCTGAAATCCAGCATTGCGAAGGTGCTGCACCGCGCGGGCGGGCGGACACTTGTCGAGCAAGTTGTGCACGCATGCGCACCGTTGAAAGCTCGCGAGACGATCGTCGTTGTGGGGCACCAGGCGGAGCTGGTAACGGCGGTGGTCGAGCCACTGGGAGCCATCACCGTGCTGCAGCAACCGCAGAACGGCACCGGCCATGCGATGCAGGTCGCGAAGCGCACTCTAGGCCGAGCGAAATTAGCGCTCGTGCTTCCCGGAGATGCCCCGCTGGTACGCACGGAAACGCTGAAGGCGCTGATCGCCGCACATCGCAAGGGGAACGCGGCCGCAACCGTCTTATCCGCAGTGCTTGGCGATCCCGCCGGTTACGGACGAATTCTGCGGAAGTCCGAGACGATGGTCTCGGCCATCG
>JBGQCW010000259.1:0-3912 GCA_041495565.1 Candidatus Acidiferrum sp. | reverse complement strand
TTTTCTTTTTCGCGCTTGCCTTCCGTCAGGATGTTCGGTGCGATCGCTATGGCGGAAATGAGCAAAAGGGTGACGAGGAAGACGACCATCAGCAAGGCATATCCGCGCTCGATGCGGTTTGGTACGGTTCGTGGGCGCCTGGCTTTCATGCGGATGGAGTCGCCCCTTGCTCTTCGAGAGCTGCTGTGCCGTGGCGTCCCGAAGAAACTTCTTCGAAATCGAGACTCGCATTGCCAACCTTGAGAATGCGGAATCGATTCAGCAGCATCTCGCCCTCGGAGACGATATAAACGTCTTCACCATCGGTAAAGAAAGCGCGGCGAGCCGTGCCGTTAGGGACGGTGCCGTAGCCGAAGAATTTAACCGGAAGCGTTGGCGGAGGTGGAGGCGGTGGAGTGGTATTCACCGGCGTTTGAGGCAGTAGCGTGGGATGTGGCGGTTGCGGTGGAGGCGGAGCGATCGAGCTGAAGATATTGCGGCCATTGCTCTTGTACTCGGTCCTGCGAGCCGACTCGAGCCGGTCCTTATGAAGCTGCGGGTTCTCCACCGAAAGCAATTGGTAATTCTCGGCCACGGAGACAGCACCGGCGGGTGCAGCGGTTTTTTCGCGGAAGAAGGACCAATACCAAATATTGCCGGCAATGACGAGGAGCACGACGAGAATGACGATCTGTTTCTTTTGCGTCATGCTGCCGTCCGGAAATAAGTCTTGAGGTGCAGCGACACCTTGAGGACCCCGGAGGCGCCCTGATTGGCGTTCTCCGTGGCCAGCGTTAATGTGTCCACTTCGTAAAGATTGGCGGAGCGCTGCACGCCGTTCAGAAATTGAATCATGCTCTTGTAATCGCCGCTGACGGTGGCGTCGATGGCCACTTGCGTCGTCCCGCGGCTGGCAATCTCCGTCTGCCGGAAAGAGAGGTCCTCGAGCTGAACTCCACTCTTCTTGGCGATGCTGCCGAGTTCGGAAGTGACGGAGGAATATCCCGCGCTTGCCGGAAAGAGCGACTGCTCAAACTGGTCACAATCCTTCTGGATTGCGGGAATCTTGTCCCGGATATCCTGGGCGCGCTTGATATCCGCCTTTAGCAGATCGTGCTGCCTCATCTCCAGAGAAAATTGCTGCCGCGGAGTCTGCGGGGCGGACGCAAGTTGCCAGCTGTAGACAGCAAGCGCCACGTCGGCGAGGACGAGAAAAGCCACTCCTGCAAGGATGGCCTGCCTGCGAAATGTAAAGTCGCTTCGCATCAACTCCTCGAATAGACCGTAGTCAGTTGAACGACCTTCTGATCGCCGCTCTGGTTGCCGACCTGGCTGGGCACGTGAACGCCCTGCACTTGAACTTCAGTAAACTCTTTCGAATCTTCGAGGGCGTGCAGGAATTTCAGCTCTGCCTCGTCGCTGGTGGCACCCACGGTCAGCTTCACCTCGACGTGCCCCCCAGTCTGTTTGGGCTCAATGCTGACGACATGAACGCCCCCGGGGAGGATGCGTTCCAGATCCATGAACATTTGCGTCCAATTAAAGCTGCGCGCGTCGAGGATGCCATTGATAAAGGCTGCGCGCTCGTGCAAATTGGCGATGTCCTTCTGACCGAAATACCGTTCGAGCTCCCGGCGCTGCTCTTCGAGCTTGGCCATTTCTTGGCGCGTCTTTTCCGTCCGGGCACGAAGTTCCGCGTCGACTTTGCGGACGGAATAGACATGCCAGCCAAGCCCGAGAAAGACGAGGCCCGCGACAATGGCAACAAGCCCGGCGCCTGCCAGGAACCGCCGGTGAGTTTCCAGCGCCTTGGTCGCTAAGTTCAGCCGAACTCTCATACCTTCTCTTGCCTCAATCTTCAGAAACGGTTTTCAGCCGCGCTGCAACATCCAGCCGATCAAACCTTCCAATTCGCGATCCGCCAGCGGACGCGCATCTTCTTTGATGCGCCCTTCGGAAACGGCGGAGTGCAACAAGGAGCTCACCTGACAATGAAATTCTTCTTCCAGAGGCCGGACGAATTCCGGGAGGCGAGCGCCGAGTCCGGCGACACGGACCGACTGAATTCCCTCCTGCCAGGTGTCCTGATAATAAGCAGCCACCGGAAAAATCTCTTCGAGCAACATCTGGGGGGTGAGATCGGCGCCGCGAGCGGGCAGTTCGGTGCAACGATAGCCGCAGAGCACGCCGTTGCGTGCGATGACGGTGGTAAGAGCCGAGCCGGAGACACGCGCAAGCAGGGTTGGTTTTTCGTCCTCTAGAAGCGATACGGCGGCGAGCGAAGAACTGAGTACCACGCCCGGGTGCAGCCCGACGCCTTCGGCAAGGGATTCGTACTCCCGGATGATGCGCAGCCGCGCGAGCGCGGTGACGACGTCGACGCCGTCTTCGCGCGGGGCTTGGCGCATGTAGGAAATGAGCGTCTCGTCGGCCTCGAACGGCACGCTCTTCTTCAGCTTCCAGCGCAACATCGGAACGGCTTCCTGCGGTGAACGCGGGAACTCGTCGAAATGCTGGACAAAGACGCGGATCACAGGGTCGGGGAGGATCAAAGCGACATCTTCATCCCTGCCGCGCAATCGATCGCAGGCACTCGCGGTTGCGGACTTGACGGCCGCCATGTTCACGATGTTGGTTTCCACGGCGGATGGGACAATGGCCCCCATTGGCAAGGCTTCGACGGCAAACCCATCCAGCGAACCTGTTCTGCTCCAGCGGGCCGCGGCCACTCGTTCCGGAGCAATTTCGATGGCCAAAGGAGGGTGCGGCATGGCGTCGAGCCAGCGCGCGACGCGGCGCACGAATTCGCTTTGGTACATGCCTTGACGGAATGTGGTGACGCTACTCAACGAAGGTCACCTTGTTGATTTCTTTGACGGTCGTGACACCCGCGCGAATCTTGGCGAGCCCGCTTTCCCGCAGCGTGATCATTCCCTCTTCGCATGCGATGCGCTTGATTTCCGAAGTTGGCCGGCGGTCCACGATCATTTCGCGAATCCGGTCAGTCAGGTCGAGCAACTCGCAAATCGCAGTCCGGCCGTGATACCCGGTGCCCGAACATTCCAGGCATCCGGCACCCTCGGAAAGCACCACGTTTGCCCACACGGCCGGGTCCAGGCCCGCTTCTTTCAGCTCCTCCGGAGAATACTTCCTGGGCTTCTTACAATTCGGGCAGATTACGCGGACGAGGCGCTGCGCCATGATGCAGTTCAAGGCAGAAACGAAGTTGTAAGGCTCGACGCCCATGTTGATGAAGCGGCCGATGACGTCGGTCACGTTGTTGGCGTGGACGGTGGTAAAGACCAGGTGGCCGGTGAGCGCCGATTGAATAGCGATTTGCGCGGTTTCCTGGTCGCGGATTTCGCCGACCATGATCTTATCGGGGTCGTGACGCAGGATAGAGCGCAATCCGCGCGCGAAAGTCAGACCCTTCTTCTCGTTCACAGGAATCTGCGTGATGCCGCGAAGCTGGTATTCGACGGGGTCCTCGATGGTGATGATCTTGTCTTCGTCGGTTTTGATCTCATTGATCGCTGCGTAGAGCGTGGTGGTCTTGCCGGAGCCTGTCGGGCCGGTTACCAGGACCATGCCGTAGGGCTCGCGGATGTAGCGGCGGAAGCGCCGCGTTTCGTCGGCGGAAAAACCGACCACATCCAGACTCAAGCTTTGGAATTTTTCCGAAAGCGTTTCTTTATCGAGTACACGAAGGACAGCGTCTTCCCCGTGGCTTGCAGGCATGATCGAGACGCGCAAATCAATGAAGCGTCCTTTGTACTTTACCCGGAAGCGCCCGTCCTGCGGGATGCGGCGCTCGGCAATGTCCAGGTCGCTGAGCACCTTGATGCGCGAGAGCACGGTGGAATGCCATTCCTTGGAGATGGGTTGCATGGCGTGCTGCAGGACGCCGTCGATGCGGTACTTGACGGCAACCTC
>JBGQCW010000258.1:0-3927 GCA_041495565.1 Candidatus Acidiferrum sp. | reverse complement strand
CCCTGAGGGGGACTCAGAGGCTCACGGGAAGAGCGCAGAAAGATGCAGAGCGCGGTGGATTACTTGTTGCGCATGGAAGTTACGCGCAACAAGAAGTCGCGATGCTCTTCGGGTTCGGTCAGCGCGCGCATGGCCGGGCCTAGGGAATCGTTTTTGCCGAGCGCGGCTTCGAAGGCGGCGTCGGCTTTGTCGATAGCCGCGGCGTCGGCCGCGGTATAGACGAGGTCAAAGCTGCCCGGTTTGCTGGAGTGATAGGACTGAGCGTCGAAAGAGTAAGAATGGATGACGCCGTCCGCCAACAGTTTTTCCAAGATGGGAATGAAGGTGCTCTTTACGAGCGCGCTGAATTCCCGGCCACGGCCAGGCTTCACCTGATAGCTTGAGCCATCCAGGAAAACACCTTTGAATGAGCCGGAGTGGCTGTTGTAGTTGTCGGATTCGAGGATCTCATCCCAATGCTTGGTGGTATTGAGCACGGCAGCAGCGGGATTGGGGGGCTGGGCGGCGACCGTTTCCAGGGTCTTGAGGAGTCCGCCCACCGAAGTGGATTGGTACCAGACGCCGTGAGTGGGTTCGCCTTCGCGATGGATGACACTTTCAAAAGTTCCGTAGCCGGTCAGAACGCCATCCGTAATTAGCTTGTCCAGCAAAGCGTTGTTCTGCTGGAAAAATTTGGCCGCATCCGGCCATTGAGCGCGGGGGATCTCCCACTGCGCGACGTAGGTGTAGACCGTGGGCTTCGCTTTCTCCTGGCCCTGAACGAGGGATGGAACGGAAGCTGTAAACAGAAAAGCAATCAACAGAACGAGGGGCACGACGAGACGTTTGGTCATAGTTCTTCTCTCTCTCCTTGATAATTAATTAACCGATGTAACGGGAAGGGCCCCTTCGATCCTTGGAACTGGGCCGAGATACGAAGGGAATGCGTGTACGTTACGTTGCGTGGCAGGGGTTGTCAAGGTTTGTGGCAGCGGCAGAAGCGGGGCGAAGATGGCGACGTACCCATTCGGCAGGCTCAGGGCAAGCAGTCACCGCTACAAAAATAAAGAGGAAGAGAGATTCCTCACATCCGCAGGCCAACCCTTTCGCAGGAGCGAAAGGGGAAGAAAAAGTCGGCCTGCTCCGTTCGGAATGACGGTAGTGACGAACGGGAGCGAAGAATTATTGGGGGCCGGTGAGGTAGGACTTGCGGTGGCGAACGTGGTGGCCGTCGTTGAGAACTTTGACTTGGATGGAGCGATAGGTGTTGGCAGGACCGCGAGGATTGGGATAGTAGGCGAGGCGATACTGGGTGCGGAGCTCGTGGTCGATGCGGTCGAAGATGGCGCCGAGCTCCTGGGCCGAATCGGGATAGAACATGGCGCCGCCGGTGGTGTCGGTCATGGTTTCTAGGGCGTGTTCGCCGGCGGTGTTACGGCCGCTTTCGTTTTTCACGGGGCGGATGACGATGGTGTAGAGGAGCGTGTTGGAGAGGACGGCCTCCTTGCGGGCGGCGTCGAAATCGGCGCGGCTGGTGGTTTCGCCGGCGTCGGTGACGAGGATGATGACGCGGCGGTGATCGTCGCCGCGGCGTTCGAGGGCGCGCGAACCGAGGAGCACGGCGTCATAGATGGAAGTGCCTGCGCCGGCCGGAATCTTGCGGACGGCAGCTTGCAATGCGGCGACGTTATCCGAAAACGCGGCCGCCTGCGTGACATTTTCATCAAAGGAGAAAACGGAAAGGCGATCACCCGGGCGCAACACCTGGCGGATGAAATGGGCGGCGGCTTCCTGCTCGAAGGTGATTTCCTTGTGGGCGCTGAGGCTGGAGTCGATCATGATGGCCAGGTCGAGCGGCTGCGATGTTTCCGATTCGAAGATATTGATCTCCTGTTGAACGCCTTCTTCAAAGAGCTGAAAGGCTTCCCGGGGAAGGTCCGGCGCGGGGCGATTTTTTTCGTCGAGGACGCTGACGAGGACGTTGACGAGATTGACGTTGACGCGGATGCGGCCGCGCTGTGCGGCGGAGTCCTGCGAGTCGTCTGTAGAGCCTGCGAGGGGCGGAGAAGCCGGAGGTGTGGGCTGGACGATCTTCCCGGGCTCGCCTGTGGGAGACGAGGCGGGAGCGGAAGGCGTGGCAGTCGAAGCGGAGCCGGAATTGGAGACAGGCTTGGGCTTCTGCGCCCAGGGAGGCCGGTCGGGTTTGTCCTGGCTGAACGCGATCGCGGTGAAGAGAAGGGTGAAAATGGCCAGGATCAGAGCCGGGCGGGGGCGCAAGGGTGTCATTTGCATTGGATATTAGGATGCAGGTTTCGCATGGGGCGTCGCCGCAGGTGCGGGCGGGAGTTCGCCGTCGGCCCAGACGGCGCCATCTTCGAAGTACTCTTTTTTCCAGATGGGGACGGTGCGCTTGAGGGTGTCGATCGCGAAGCGGCAGGCGTCGAAGGCGGCGACGCGGTGCGGCGCGCTGACGGCGATGAAGACGCTGGTTTCGCCGATTTCGAGGCGACCGAGGCGATGGACGATGGCGACGCGGTGGATGGCGAATTTTTCGTAGAGCTGGACGCCGATCTCGCGCATCTTTGCGAGGGCCATGGATTCGTAGGCTTCGTAGTCGAGATAGAGGGTCGGGCGGTTGTGGGATTGATTGCGGACGAAGCCGTCGAAGGTGACGATGGCGCCGTCTTCGGGAGCACGGACGTGGCGGACGAGAGTCGCCATGTCGATGGGATCGCGCACCAGATGGAAGATGTCGTCGTGAAGTGGCGTGGTCATGATCGGGTGCGTCAGCCGCCGCTCACAGGGGGAAGAAAAGCGACTTCGTCGCCGGAATGGAGAGGAGTGTCCCAGGCCGCGAATTCTTGATTGCGAGAAGCCACGAGCGAGGAGCGGTATTTGGCGAGCTCGGGATTGCGGGCGGAGTAAAGGGCGAAGAGTTGTTCGATGGTTGCGGCGTCAGCGAATTCGATCGAATCCTCAGCGTGGCCGACGATTTCTTTGAGGCGACCGAAGAAGAGGACCGTCACGCGAATCGTTTGTGAGACAGGTGGCACAGAGGAATTGTAACCCGCGTTGCCTGAGGGGGCCAGTAGCACAGGCAGAATCTGCCGCGAGCGTGACAAGAGTAAGAGCGGCCCGCCTCGGAAGGCGGGCCCTACAACTGCTTGCTGGGCTCAAACCGCGTGAGACGACGGAAAATCCGTTGTGTTCGCCCGAGAAATTGGATTTGAAAACTTCGAATGCTTGACGGTGGACCAAGGGTTGCGTAGCGTGCAATTAGTTGTTGGCATTGCGGCTTCGGACGAAAAAGCTTAAAGAGGAAAAGATGAAGATCTTGATAACGGGCTCGACGGGGCTGGTGGGGACGGCGCTGGGGAGCGTGCTGGCGCGGGCTGGGCATACTGTGTGCCGATTGGTTCGACCGGAGAGTGCGGGCGGCGAATGGACGAAAGAAGGGTTTGCGGTGGCGTGGAATCCGGCGACGGGAGAATTGGGCGGTGCGGGCGTCGGCGCCGATGCAGTTGTGAATCTTGCCGGGGCGTCGATTGCGGACGGACGATGGACAACGCAAAGGAAAGAGCTGCTGCGCTCAAGCCGGATCGATACGACGCGCGCGCTGGTGGGCGCGCTGGCAAAGATGAATGCGCGACCGAGCGTGCTGGTGTCGGCTTCGGCGATCGGAATTTATGGAAACCGTGGCGATAAGGTGCTGACAGAGGAGAGCAAGGCGGGGACAGATTTTCTGGCGGGCCTTGCGCGGGAGTGGGAAGCGGAAGCGTTGAAGGCGCAGGCGCTGGGGATTCGCGTGGTGCTGGCGCGATTGGGGATTGTTTTGGCGCGGGAGGGTGGCGCGCTGGCGAAGATGATGCTGCCGTTCAAGTTTGGCGCGGGTGGCAGGCTGGGGTCGGGTCAGCAGTGGATGTCCTGGGTGACTCTCGAGGATGTCGT
>JBGQCW010000257.1:0-3936 GCA_041495565.1 Candidatus Acidiferrum sp. | reverse complement strand
TGGGCGGTGCGAGCGTTCTTGATTGGCTGTACCGCAGGCGTCAGTTACACAATGGGGCCATTCGGCTTGCGGGGATTGCCGGCGGCCGGCGCGGGATTCCTGATTGCACTGGTGGTTCTGCTGGCGGAGTTGCGGCTGCGCCGCGCGGCGCTGAGTGGTCTGCTGGGCGGTGCGTTTGGCGCGGTCCTCGGGATCTTCGCCGCCCTCCTGGTTACGCTTGTAATTTCCCGCACGGATGAGCCGGAACCCACGAAGTCCTTTCTCGAATTTGCCTCCCTCTTTGCGTTTGGGTATCTCGGACTCGTTCTGGGATCCGGGCGGAGCGGGGAATTGCGCGCCGACTCGTTAGGCGGATTATTCGAAAAAGGTACCGCGCCTGCGGAACCCATGAAACTGCTGGACACAAGCGCCTTGATCGACGGCCGCATCGCCGACATTTGCGCGGCGCAGTTCCTGGATGGCGTTCTCGGCGTGCCTCAATTCGTACTGCGCGAACTGCAGATGGTCGCCGATTCCTCGGATGGGTTGAAGCGGCAGCGCGGGAGACGCGGGCTGGAGGTACTGCAGCAAATGCAGAAGATGCCCGGGGTGGAAATCCGGATCCTGGAAGACGACCATACGCAAGCCGGGGATGTGGACCGCAAGCTGGTCGAGCTGGCGAGGCGGACGGGCGCAAAGATTGTTACGAACGACTTCAATTTGAACAAGGTAGCTACGGTGCAGGGGGTATCGGTGCTGAACGTCAATCAACTCGCGAACGCGCTGAAGACGGCCGTACTGCCCGGGGAACCGCTGCGCGTGCTGATTGCGCGCGAAGGCAAGGAAGCAAGCCAGGGCGTGGCGTATCTGGATGACGGCACGATGGTCGTGGTAGACGGCGCGCGACGGATGATCAACAAAAGCGTGGACGTGGTTGTCACCTCGGTCCATCAAACGACAGCAGGCAAGATGATCTTTGGACGATTGGAAGAACGCGCGGAACAGGCGGCTCCCGCGCTGCGCCAGGCCGCCGCGGTGGGCCGCGGCGATGGAAATGGCGGGGTGCGTCTCGATGCGGCGGGCCGGGTTGAAAACGCAGCGCGTCTTTCAGAGCAGCCCTCGCTGGACCGTCAACCACGCCCAGTCGTTCCTGAACTCGATGAGAATTAGCCGGAAACTCTAGCGCCCGCTTATTTCACCCCGCACGCTCGCTTGAGGTACACTCTGGAGTTTGCGAGCCCGCCCATTGCCCTTCTGGGCCGGAGCCGCCCCGATATGAGTCGAATTGCTGCCATTCTTCCCGCTGCCGGTATGGGAACACGCATGGGCGCCGAAACGCCCAAGCAGTTTCTCGAGTTGGACGGAACGCCGATCGTGATCCACAGCCTGAGACGCATCGCTTCCTGCCCGCAGGTTACGGACATTATTGTGGCCACGCGAGCGGACGAAGTGGCGCGCCTTCAAGAGCGCATCGCGCGCGAGAAATTCAAACAGACAGTGCGAGTCGTGAAGGGCGGAGATTCGCGGCAGGATTCGGTGGCGGCGGCGCTGCGCGAAGTGCCGAAGGATACGGAAATTGTGCTGGTGCATGATGCCGTGCGGCCGTTCGTGACGGTCGAGCAGATTGTGCGGGTGATCGAAGAGGCGCGGCGGTGCCAGGCGGCGATTCTGGGCATTCCGGCGATGGACACGGTCAAAGAGGTGAAGCGCGCCAGCTTGCCGGAGGATGTGGCGTTGATTACCGGAACGATGCCGCGGGAACGGGTCGTGTTGGCGCAGACGCCGCAGGCGTTTTCGACGAAGCTACTGAAGGAGGCGTTTGCGCGCGCCCAGGCCGACGGTGTGAACGCTTCGGATGAAGCGGGGCTCGTCGAGCGCATCGGACATGATGTGCATGTGGTGCTCGGCTCCGAGCGCAACATGAAAATCACCAAGCCGGCGGATATGGAACTCGCGCGCTTCTATCTTGAATGCGAGCGCAAGAAGGCATGAGCACGCGCTGCGGTCTCGGCTACGATCTCCATCGCCTGGAAGCGGGACGGAAGCTCATTGTTGGCGGCATCGAGCTGCCGTTTGATAAGGGGCCCGTGGGGCACTCGGATGGAGATGTTCTGGCGCATGCGCTGTGCGATGCGCTGCTGGGGGCGGCAGGGGTCGGGGATATCGGAACGCATTTTCCGGACACCGACCCGAAATGGAAGGGTGCGAACAGCTTGTTGTTTCTGGAGCACGCCAAGAAGCTGCTGGAGGAGAAACATTTCGCGATCGAACACGTCGATGCCGTGGTGATCCTGGAAAAGCCGAAACTCGGACCGCACTTCCCGAAGATGCGGGAAGGCCTGGCCAAATCGCTGGGTGTATCCACCGAAAAGATTCACCTGAAAGCGAAAACCAACGAAGGTGTAGACGCGATTGGCCGGGGCGAAGCCATCGCTGCATACGTTGTTGCTACGCTCGTTTCCCGTTAGATCCTCGATGCTTTCCGCCGATCATTCCGACGCATCCGTCGCGGCCGTTAATCCGTTCATAGCGACCGATGTGATCACTATTCTTCGCGAGCGCGAGTGGCTGACGGCCGAGCCTATTCCCGAACAAGTGGCCTGGTGCGAACGCGCTGCCGCGATTCTGGGTGGGCACGCCGCTAACGGTGCAGCGCTGGCTGATCTTCTCGGGCTGGTTTTTCACTACGATGCTGGCGAGATTATCTCCAGGGTGGAAAGCCACGTGGTGCTTTCGCGTTACGCGGCGCGGGATGTGCTGCGGCAGGTGGCGCTGCTGCTTTTGGATGGTGTGCCGCTTGACTCGGAAAGATTCAAAGCGATCATCACGCAGTTGAAAGAAGAGATGAAATTGCGAGGGCGCGAGCTGTTTCACCCGATTCGGCTGGCGCTGGCGGGACGCGCGGGGGAAGGCGAGCTGGATCGAGTGATCTTGCTGCTGGACGAACCGGCGGGGCTTCCGTTCGCCGTGGCGGTGAAGTCAGCGCGGACGCGAATCGTCGAATTTTGCGCGGCATTGGATTAACGCAGAGGACAGGCAGGAATGCCTGTCCTACTGGCTGCCGCTGCTTTCAACTGTGGACGCTCGCCTGTAAACTGTCTGCTCCATGGACTGCTTGACGGGTATTCACGCGGTTAAGGAAGCGCTGGAAGCGCAGCGCCCGATCGACCGCATTGCCATCGCGAAGGGCAGGCAGGACACGCGCGTCGAAGAGATCGTGCAGCTTGCGCGGAAGCAGGGCGTTCCGGTGCGGTTTGAGGACCGCGGGCAGCTCGACCGGCTGGCCAATTCGAAAGACCATCAGGGAGTGGTGGCGCTGGCGGCGGCGCGCGCTCCGGGAACTCTCGAAGATATTCTTAAGGTTGCGAACGCGAGCGGTGGACAAAAAGGGTTGATCGTACTACTCGACGGGGTCGAAGATCCGCACAATCTTGGCGCGGTCATTCGAACAGCGCTGGCAGCGGGCGCGCATGGCGTGGTGATTCCGGAACGTCGCGCCGCGGGGCTCACGGATACCGTTGCGCGAGCTTCCGCGGGAGCGCTGGCACATCTGCCCGTCGCGAAGGTGACCAACCTTGTGCGCACGATGGAAGAATTGAAGGAAGCGGGCTATTGGCTGGTAGGTCTCGATGAGGATGGGGACAAGAGCTACACCGAAGTGGACTACACTTCACCCGTGGGCATCGTTTTGGGAAGCGAAGGCAAAGGCCTGCACGAATTGACGCGCAAGCGATGCGACTTTGTTGTAAAGCTGCCGACCACCGGCCCGGTAAAGTCCCTCAACGTTTCCGTTGCCGCCGGCGTCATTCTTTTCGAAGTCTTGCGGCAGCGGCAAAGCAAGTAGCCGTTGTTTCCGACAGGCAAGCATTGCATCCGTGCTAGGAACATCTATTTGTCGTACTGAATCAATGAGAAGACATCGACGCCGTTGAGTTTTTTGCGGCCGTTGAGGAAGGT
>JBGQCW010000256.1:0-3949 GCA_041495565.1 Candidatus Acidiferrum sp. | reverse complement strand
GGCATGAGCATGCGCTGCGCTTCGACTTTTCCGGCGCGCCGCGCTTCGAGATGTTGCTCGAAAAGCACGCGCTCGTGCGCCACGTGCTGATCCACGAGCCACAGCCCTTCGCCGTTCACGGCGACGATGAAACTCGCGCTGACCTGGCCCAGTGGTTTGAGGTCGGCGATTTGTTCCGGGCGCGGCAAGGTCGCGGGAGCGTCCGCATTGGAAGCGGCGAGATTCGCCGCCCAATTTCCGGCACTGGAAATCTGCGCTGGCGCGAGAGCGGCCCCAAAAGCAGTTCCTGATGTGAACGGAATGCGCTGTTCGACCGGCCGCATCGGCGCGACCGTGAGATCAAATCCGCCGTCCGAGCCGACGCCGATTTCTTCCATCGGCGGAATCACCGCGCGTGGCACTCCCGATTCGAGCGGTGCAGGCGTGATTCCGCCGGAAAACGCTACATTCACAGACCCCGTGTACTGCGGGGCTGCCGCCGCAGAAGCAGCAAAGCTCGCGATCGGGCGCGCGCCCATCAGCGCTTGGCGAATCGCATCGCGCGTGTAATCGTGGACAAAGTTCGAGCGCCGAAACCGCACTTCAATTTTCGCGGGATGCACGTTGACGTCGACTTCATCGTAGGGCATTTCGAGAAAAAGCAGCGTCGCGGGAAAAACCGCTGGCGGCAGGATGTTGCGATAGGCTTCGTGAATGGCGTGCAGAATCAGCCGGTCGCGCACCAAGCGCCGGTTCACGAATATGTAGATTCCGTTGCGATTCGTCCGCTGGATGTCGGGCCGCGACGTAAATCCACTCACCGTCAGCGATGATTTTTCTTCTTCCGGGTCGAGTTCCGGTTCCGTGATGGCCGCGCGGAATGGCGCGGACGCCGCGGGAATCTCCACCAATTCATCGAGCGATTGCCGGCCAAAGAGTTGATAGACGCGATCGGCCAGCTTTTCCGTCGGCGGACAGTTGATGATCTCTTGCGTCGGCGTCGTGAGAATGAATTGCTTGCCTGGATTCGCGAGCGCGTAGTGCGTGACCAGCGAAGCGATGTGGCCCAGCTCCGTGGTGTCCGACTTGAGGAATTTTCTGCGGGCGGGAACGCAGTAGAAAATATCGGCGACGCTGATGGTTGTTCCCGCGGGCAAACCTGCTGGCTTCACGTTGACCAGCTTGCCGCCCGCGAACTCGATGCGCGTACCATCAGCTTCCGCTTCGTCGCGCGTTTCGAGCAGCAAGCGCGAAACGGCGGCAATCGTGGGCAGCGCTTCGCCGCGAAATCCCAGCGTGGAGATGGACAGCAAATCGTCGGCGGAGCGCAGCTTGCTCGTCGCGTGGCGTTCGAACGCCAGCAGCGCATCGTCATGCGTCATGCCGTGACCATCGTCCATCATGCGGATCATGCGCTTCCCGCCCTGCTCGACCTCGATGCGCATGGTTTTCGCGCCAGCGTCTAGCGCGTTTTCGAGCAGCTCTTTCACCACCGACGCGGGCCGCTCGACAACTTCCCCCGCGGCGATTTTATTCGCCACTGCCTCCGGCAATATGCGTATCCTGCTCATTTCTCTCCCGAGCGATATTCTTGCTTGTCAGGGCGGTGCCTCGCGCCTCGTATCCATCGGACAAAGTCCCGTGCGTAGAGCACCAACGTACAGAGTGTCAGGAGGTACAGGGGCGGAGCCAGCCAAGCAACAATGTCGAATGGAAAGCCCGGAATTCTGAGACAGGTGATCATAGCCAAGAAGGTGAGCGTTGTTATAACACCGAACACTATGGCCTTGTCATCTCGATACTTGCGAGCAATCCGAACGAGCACAACTGCGTAGAAGGCAAGCACTGACAGTGCTCGGCCAACTGAACCGAAGCTTAGTTCGACTGCAATCACCGGTCGCTTCCTTTGATCGCGATGCCCAATTGATCGAGCTGATCTTTGTCGACGGGCGACGGTGAATCGGCCATTAAATCTTGCGCGGCGGTGGTTTTCGCGAAGGCGATAACTTCGCGGATGGATTTTTCGCCGGCGAGGAGCATGACCACGCGGTCGATGCCCAGCGCGATGCCGCCGTGCGGGGGCGTGCCGTAAGTCAGCGCGTCGAGGAAAAAACCGAAGCGGCGGCGAAGCTGTTCTTCGCTGAGGCCGAGCGCTTTGAACAGGCGCTCCTGAATGTCCTGGCGGTGGATTCGAATACTGCCGGAGCCGAGCTCATTGCCATTCAACACGAGGTCGTAGCCTTTCGAACGCACTTCCCACGGCGCGGATTCCAGTTTTTCCAGATCTTCATCGACGATGCCGGTGAACGGATGCTGCGCGCTGACCCAGGTCTTGTTCGCTTCGCTCCATTCGAACAGCGGAAAGCCCGTGAGCCACAGGAATTTCCATTGCGATTTGTCGATGACGCCGAGTGCTTCGCCAAGGTGCAAGCGTAACTGGCCAGCGATCAACGCGGCGGCTTCGGTGCCCTTGATCTGTTCCTTGGCGGAGATAGCGACGACGAGATCGCCGGGCTTCGCGCCGCAAGCTGCGGCGAGTTTCTTCACGTTTTCCGGACCGATCAGTTTTTCGACAGTGGAAGTCATTCCCTCCGGCGCCACCTTCACAAAATAGGCGCCTCGTGCGTGCAGCGATTTCGCTTTTTCGGTCAATTCGTCAAGCTGCTTACGCGAGTAGCCCGTGGCACCTGGCGCGGCCAGTGCGAAAACATTGCCTTCGATTTGCAACTTCTGCTTGGCTTCTTCCGAGAAACAATGCGTCACTTCGTGGAGCTCTATGCCAAAACGCAGGTCGGGTTTGTCGCTGCCGTACTTTCGAATGCAATCCTTGTAAAGCATGTGCGGGAACGGCGCTTCGGCCTTGATGCCCGCGACGGCGCAGGCGCGCACCATGACGTTTTCGATCACATGAAAAATGTCTTCCTGGCGCGGGAAGGACATCTCCAGGTCGAGCTGCGTGAACTCCAGCTGGCGATCGGCGCGCAAATCTTCGTCGCGGAAACATTTTACGATCTGGAAGTATTTGTCCAATCCCGCGATCATCAAAATCTGCTTGAAAATCTGCGGCGACTGCGGCAGCGCGTAGAACTGACCGTGATGGATGCGGCTGGGCACGAGAAAATCGCGCGCGCCCTCGGGCGTCGAGCGCGTGAGCATGGGCGTTTCGACTTCGAGGAAGCCCATCTCGTCCATCACTTTGCGGATTTCGAGAATGATGCGATGTCGCAGCGCCAGGTTGCGATGCGGCTTCGGGCGGCGCAGGTCGAGATAGCGGAAGCGCAGGCGCGTTTCTTCCGCGGCGTTGATTTCGTCTTCGATCGGGAAAGGCGGCGTCTTGGCGTTGTTTAGAATGTGCAGCTTTGCCGCAACAATCTCGACTTCGCCGCTGGCCAGCTCGGGATTCGCTTTCTGGCGCTTGATGACCTTGCCTTCCACGGCGACGACGAATTCGCTGCGCGCCTGCTCGGCTTTGGCGTGCGCCGCGGGCTGCGTCTCTTTGTTGAAGACTACCTGGACGATGCCGGTGCGGTCGCGAATATCGAGAAAGAGCAAATTGCCGAGGTCGCGGCGTCGCGCCACCCAGCCCATCACCAAGGCGTCGCGGCCGTCGTCCGTGGCGCGCAGTTCGCCGCAGTAGTGTGTGCGCTTCAGATTGCCGAGAAAATCCAGCACGGTCACTGTCCTCTCCAATTCCTTACGTTGTCATGCTGAGCGCAGCGAAGCATCTCAACTGAACGGATGCGCCCAAATTTATCCTACGCTGAGATCCTTCAGCTATCCTCATCGGATAGCTTCAGGATGACACTGCTTTGCTCTTACGCAAATAATCGAGTAAATCGGGCTCGGTGAACTTTACCTGCGATCCGTCGGCAAGCGTTTTCAATGTCCACTCGCCGCTCGTCACTTCATTGTCGCCGAGAATCAGGGCGAACCGTGCGCCCAATTTATCGGCCTGGCCGAGGGCTTTGCC
>JBGQCW010000255.1:0-3951 GCA_041495565.1 Candidatus Acidiferrum sp. | reverse complement strand
AGTCTCATCAAGGTTCGCGGTCTGAACAAAACCTACAGCCGCGGCGGCGAGAAAATCCAGGTGCTGCAGGGTTTGAATCTCGACGTCGATAAGGGCGACTTCGTCGCCTTCATGGGCCCCAGCGGCTCGGGCAAGACCACCCTGCTCAATCTCCTCGGCGGCCTCGACGTGCCCTCCGCCGGCAGCATCACCGTCGACGGCGACGAAATCACACACATGTCCGCCAGCAAGCTCACCCATTGGCGCGCCCGCCACGTCGGCTTCATCTTCCAGATGTACAACCTCATTCCCGTTCTCACCGCGTTTCAGAACGTCGAGCTTCCGCTTCTTCTCACCAAGCTCTCCAAATCGGAGCGGCGCAAGCATGTGGAAACCGCGCTGGGCGTCGTCAGCCTCACTGACCGCATGCACCATTACCCGCGCCAGCTCTCCGGCGGTCAGGAGCAGCGCGTCACCATTGCTCGCGCCATCGTTTCTGACCCTACGTTTCTGCTTTGCGACGAGCCCACTGGCGACTTGGACCGCAAGAGCGCGGATGAAATCATGGCTCTGATTGATGAACTCGTCGGCAAGTACGGCAAAACGGTCTTGATGGTCACGCACGATCCGATCGTTGCCGCGCGCGCTCACACCACGCTCCATCTCGAAAAAGGCGTCCTCGTTGAAGGCGCCCGCCAGACCGCCCTGGCGGGAGGTGTCGCATGAAATTCCGCGGCCTGATTTTTGCCAATCTGTTTCGCAAGAAGATTCGCCTCCTTCTCACCATCGGCTCCTTTGCCGTCGCCCTGTTTCTGTTCGCATTTCTCGCTGTCGTCAAGAGCGCCTTTAGCCGCGGCACCGAGGTCGCTGGCGCGGATCGCCTCGTCATCATCAATCGGATCGGCCTCATTCAGACCATGCCACTTGCCTACCGCGATAAAATTCTGAGCATTCCCGGCGTCAAGGCTGTCACTCACAATCATTGGTTTGGCGGTGTCTATCAAGATGAGAAAAACTTCTTTCCGCAATTTGCCATCGACGCCGAAAATCACCGTCAGGTGATGACGGAACTCATCGTGCCCGACGGTCAGTGGAACAACTTCGTCAAGGACCGCCAGGGCGCCGTTGTCGGCGCGAGAACTGCCCAGCGTTTCGGCTGGAAGATCGGCGACCGCGTCCCCATCAGGAATTCTCTTTACGGCCCGACGAAGACTTGGGAGTTCAATATCGACGGCATTTATCACAGCGAGCGTACTGGCGGTGACGAAAGTCAATTTTGGCTGCAGTGGAAATATTTCGACGAGAACGTGCCTCAGATCATCAAGAGCACAGCCGGATGGTATGTGCTCAAGCTTGACAACCCCGATGATGCCGTCCGCGTCGCCAAGGCCGTCGACACGGAGTTTGCCAACTCCTCATATGAAACCAAGACCGAGACCGAATCCGCCTTCGCCGCCGGTTTCGCCAAGCAGTTCGGGAATATCGAGTTCCTTATCCTCACCATCGGCACGGTCGTCTTTTTTACCTTGCTTCTCGTCACCGGCAACACCATGGCCATCTCCGTTCGTGAGCGGATCGGCGAGCTCGCCGTTCTCAAGGCCATCGGGTTCAGCGATCGCTCGATTCTCTTTATGGTTCTCGGGGAGTCACTGGCCATCTCGCTTTTCGGAGGCCTCTTGGGTCTTGCTCTTGCCGCCCTCGCTATTCCCATCATCGGCGCTGCTTTAGTCGGCTTCCTGCCCACCCTTATTCTGTCTTCTTCGGTTATCTTTCTAGGGCTCGCTACTGCACTGCTCGTGGGAGCCGTCAGCGGCCTCCTACCGGGAATCGGTGCGATGCGCATGCGGGTCGTGAATGCGCTGAGGAGAGTCTGAACATGGCCATTCCCGTCGTCTACAACTTTCGCAGCGTAAAGGCCCGCTGGACTTCCACCATCGTTGCCGTTTTGGGGATCGCGGGAACTGTCGGAGTCTTCATTGCCATGCTCTCACTCGCCCGTGGTTTCAGAGCGACGCTCGTCTCCTCCGGCTCGGAGGACAACGCCCTGATCATGCGCGCCGGCGCCACTTCTGAAATGACTGGCGGCGTCTCCCTCGACACCGTAAAGATTCTCCAAGACGCTCCAGGGATTGCTCGCGCCGCCGATGCCCCGCTTGTCACGGCGGAGGTTGTCCTCATTGCTCCCATTCCGCTGCGGTCCACCGGCACCGATGCCAACGTTCAAGTTCGTGGTGTCTCGCCGAACGTTCTTGCCATCCGCAACAATTTCAAAATGATCGAGGGCCGCATGTTCCAGCCTGGTCTCTCCGAGCTCATCGTCGGCAAGAACGCCAATACCAGCTATTCCGGTTTGACCCTGGGTAACACCATCAGCCTCGGCACAGCTCGTTGGCAAGTTGTGGGCGTCTTCGATGCCGGCGGCAGCGCCTTCGACTCCGAGATCTGGTGCGACGCCCATCTCCTCAGCGCGGCTTACAAGCGCCCCGACACTTTTTTTCAGTCCGTCACCGTGCACCTGACTTCTCCAGATGCCTTGCAGCAATTCAAGGACGCCGTCACGTCGGATCCCCGCCTCAATGTTGACGTCACCCGCGAAATCGACTACTACGCCAAGCAGTCCACACGCATGACTACACTCATCTATCGTCTGGGGGGCGTCGTCGCCGCCATCATGGCCGTCGGTGCGATCTTCGGTGCGCTCAATACCATGTATTCCGCCGTCGCCGAACGCGGCCGGGAAATCGCCACGATGCGCGCGCTTGGTTTCGGATCTATGAACGTAGTTCTCTCTTTTCTATTCGAAGCACTCTTGATCTCTTTCGTGGGCGGCCTAGTTGGCTGCCTGGCCGTGCTGCCTCTCAACGGCCTCACCACCGGAGCGATGAACTGGCAGACTTTCTCCCATCTGGCGTTCGCATTCAAGATCACGCCGCTGCTGCTTATAATCGGCGTCGTTTTCGCTCTTGCAATGGGCGTGCTCGGCGGGCTGCCCCCGGCCATTCGCGCCGCGAACCGTCCAGTCGCGCACGCACTCCGCGATTTGTAATCGGGGCCGGAATCGCCGGCGCAATGCTGATCACACACATGATGCAGGCTCTCTTGTCCGGTGTGAGCCCCACGGAGCCTGCCGTGTTTGGTGCCATTGCAGTGCTGTTGTTATTTGTTGCGGTTCTGGCGTGCTGGGTTCCCGCGCCGGGCCCTGCGCCTCGATCCGGTGGAAACCCTTCGGCAAGAGTGAGCCGATCAATCGGCGAGCTTCAATTTATCCATGTACAGGTTGAAAGCGGCTTTGACTTTGGCGGCGTCCGGAGCTTTGCCTTTGGCGTCCATCAGCGGAGTGATGAATTGATCCATGGCTTTGTCGATTTCATCGAACAGTTTGCGGTTCGTCTTCGCCAAAGCGGTATCTCCCCCATACTCTTCCGCTTTGTCCCAGATTCTTTCCAGCACGCGGCTAAGTTCTGCGGCCGCGGCGGCGTCGCCCCTTTGAAAATCGGCGTAGATGTGCTGTGCCAGGGCGCGGTAGGCTCCCATTTTTGTATTGTCCACGCCGTTCATCTGCGCGGCTTTTTTCTCTTGCGCGGAGCTGGATGCAACCGCCAAGAAGACCAGCAGGAAAGTGGCGAGCAAAACAAAAAGTGGCCTGACAGTTTTATTGGAAGGGTATGTCATTGCTTCTCCTTCTCTCCCAAGTGGATCGCTTTCGTGAGCGATTGAAACGATGTGAAAAGTTCTCTTAGACAGTTTTGTAACACAATTCGAAGGACTCTCAGCCCCGCTGGTGCTCCCCCGTGTAAGTAAAGAGGTACCTCTCCGTCCGCGACTCACTTGACGATCCTGCCGCCTCGAATCTAGCCTAGGTAGGAAAGATCCCGGAGCTTGCATGAGTCCCCCAGGAAAGAACCCCGCGGAAACGCGCCGGTGCGTGTACTGCGGAAAGAACATGGCGGTGCAACTGACGCAGTGCCCGTT
>JBGQCW010000254.1:0-3967 GCA_041495565.1 Candidatus Acidiferrum sp. | reverse complement strand
TCGCCGATTCCTGTGCCAAACGACGTCTTCGTGAACGGCGCGTCCGCACGCTCGCGCACCTTGACGGGTCGCTCCGTGAGGAACTGCTTCAGGTTCGACCAAAAATTATCGGGGATGAGAATGTCGGGCGGGTTGAATTTCGGCACGGCTGAGTAAGGCACTGGAACCGCCGGCTGAACGACCGCTCCGGACACTTTGCCCTTTGTAATCTCAGGCGGCAGCAGATTGATGAATTTGTCCGGCACCATTTCCCTCTTACTTAGACGCAAATTTCCCGTGTTTGGTATACCTAGCCGATAAGATTCGCGCAGGCCGGGAAAGGTTGCGCGCCCCCCGCGGCTGACACCGGCCTTCATTCATTGTAACATACGTGCTTACACTGCTTTCCGATGTTTCCCGCCGTACACCTGAACCACCGTACGGTAAGTACGCGCAAGAAAAAGTGCGGCATGCAGAGATCCAAGGAGATTTTCGAGCACTCATCCCTATGGCCGAACCACTCGAACTGAAGAAAACACTAAACCTGCCGAAAACGAATTTTCCGATGAAGGCCAACCTGCCGCAGAACGAGCCCAAGCAACTCGAAGCCTGGCAGGCAGGGAACCTCTACGAGCGCATCCTCGAAACGCGCAAAGGCAAGCCGCTCTTTATCTTGCACGACGGGCCGCCGTATCCCACCGGAGAAATCCACCTGGGCACCGGTCTGAACAAAATCCTCAAGGATCTGGTCGTCAAGACCAAGAGCATGGCGGGGCACTACGCGCCGTACGTCCCGGGATGGGATTGCCACGGCCTCCCCATCGAAACGCAAGTGGAAAAAGAGCTGGGCGGAAAAGGCAAGGTGCCGCCGGCGGAGTTTCGAAAGCTCTGCCGGCAATTCGCTTCGCGCTACGTCGAGCAACACAAGAAAGATTTCAAGCGCCTCGGCATTTTCGGCCGCTGGAACGACCCCTATCTGACGATGAGCCATGAATACGAGGCCACCATCGCGGGCGCGTTCCTCGATTTCATGGAAAAGGGCTACGTCTACCGCGGCCGCAAGCCAGTCTATTGGTGCATTTACGACAGCACCGCGCTCGCCGAAGCGGAAGTCGAGTACGAAGATCACACCAGCCCCTCGATCTGGGTGAAGTTCGGTGTCGTTGGGGGTGGCATAGGCGACGCTGCCGGCACCGGCAAGGTGCCGCTTGAACAAAAGATCGGGAGCGATGTCAGCGCGGTGATTTGGACCACCACGCCATGGACGCTGCCGCACAATCGCGCGCTCGCGTTTCATCCGGATTTCGAGTACGTCGTCGTTGAAACGGAAAAAGGCGCGCTGCTCCTCGCGGCGGACCGCGTCGCCGCGCTGCAAGCGGAGTGCGGCATCAAGGAAGCCAAAGTCCGTGCCACCTTCAAAGGCCGCGATTTCGAGGGCATGAAGTTTCAGCATCCGTTCGTGCCCATACAGGTTCCCGGCATCCTCGCGGATTACGTCACGCTCGATCAGGGCAGCGGCATCGTTCACACCGCTCCCGGCCACGGCACCGACGATTTTTATTCCGGCCAAAAATACGGCCTCGAGACTTACGCACCGATTGACGATAAGGGCGTCTACCTCGAAGGCCTCGCGGAATACAAAGGCAAGGATGTATTCGCCGCAAATCCCATCGTCGTGAAATTGCTCGCCGACCGCGGCGCGCTCCTCGGCCATCACGATTATAAGCACAGTTACCCGCACTGCTGGCGCTGCCACAACCCCGTGATTTTCCGCGCGACCGAGCAGTGGTTCATCAAGATGGACCAGGCCGCGCACGGAAAACAAAAAACGCTGCGCCAGGAAGCGCTCGAAGAAATTCACGGAGTGAAATGGATTCCAGCCTGGGGCGAAGACCGCATGTACGAAATGATCGAAAAGCGCCCCGACTGGTGCGTCTCGCGCCAGCGCTTCTGGGGCGTGCCCATCATCGTTTTTTATTGCGAGGGCTGCGGCAAGCGGCTGGAAAAGTTTCCGGCCCTTCGCAATGTCGTGAAGTGGTTCGAAAAGGAAGGCGCCGACGCCTGGTACCAGCACACGCCGGAAGAATTGCTCCCCGCCGGAACGAAGTGCTCCTGCGGAGCTTCGAACTGGCGCAAAGAAAACGACATTCTCGATGTGTGGTTCGATTCCGGCTCGTCGAATTTGTCGGTCCTAAAGGGCGCCGAGTGGCCGGCGGATGTTTACCTCGAGGGACCGGATCAATATCGCGGCTGGTTCCAAAGCTCGCTTCTCGTTGCCACCGGCGTGCGCGACGCTTCGCCGTATCGCGGCGTCGTCACGCATGGCTGGACGCTCGACGAGCACGGCCGCCCGATGTCCAAATCCCTGGGCAACACGTTGTACCCCATCGAGATTTGCGAAAAGTGGGGAGCGGATTTGCTGCGCCTTTGGGTCGGGTCCGTCGAATATCAAGCCGACGTGAAAATGAGTGAGCGCGTGATGACGCAGCTCAGCGAAGCCTACCGCAAGATTCGCAACACCTTCCGCTTCGCCCTCGGCAACCTCAGCGACTTCAATCCGTCGCGCGACGCGCTCGCCAACGAAGATCTCGAGGAAATCGATCGCTGGATGCTCGATCGCACCGCCGAGCTCGTCAAGAAGTGCCGCGAATGGTACGCGAGCTACGAATTTCACCGCGTCTACCACGCCATCCACGACTACTGCGTCGTGGATCTCAGCGCTTTCTATTTCGACGTCCTGAAGGATCGCCTCTACACGAAAGCCCCAAAGAGCAAGTCGCGCCGCTCCGCGCAGACCGCCGTCTGGAAAATCACCAGCGCCCTTGTTCGCCTTATTGCCCCCATCCTCGTTTTTACCTCCGAGGAGATTTGGAAGTTTCTGCCGAAAGCACAAGGCGAACCCGAAAGCGTGCACATGGCGCTGTTTCCCGATGAGGCGGAATTACGACAGGATGCCGCTGCCACGCGGGGAACCGAATGGCAGAGCATCCTGGGCTTTCGAAGCGATGTGTTGAAAAAGCTTGAGGAAAAAAAGACCGAGAAATTCTTGTCCAACTCACTCGAAGCAAAAATCGTTATCCGGTCGAACTACTGGCCCACCGTCGAACTCTTGCAGCTACACCGAGGCAACCTTCCTTTTGTGTTCGGTGTATCGCAGGTCGACATTATCGATGAAACAAAGGCCGGTCCCCCAAGCCCGCCTCCATTTGGGAGATGGATCATTGAAGTTCAGCGTGCCGAAGGCCCAAAGTGTGAGCGCTGTTGGAACTACTCGACCCACGTCGGCGAGAACGCGCGCTACCCAACCGTCTGCGAGCGCTGCACCGAAGCCCTCGCCGAAATCGAGGGCGCCATAGGCCAAGCATCCAGCGGCGCGTAAGCACCAGTGGCACAGCCTTCAGGCTGTGCGCTCTTGCGATCGAGTTAGGCCACTTCGTGTGAACCGTGAAAGTAGGAGCGCAATACTTGACGATCCCAACAAGACTCCGCTTCCTCTGGCTCACGCTCGCCGTCGTTCTTCTCGACCGCGCCACCAAGTCCTGGTTCGAATCGCAAACCGCCGAGGACTGGCGCCACGAAGTGATCCACCACTTCCTCTATCTCGTTCGCGCCAGCAACCCCGGCATCGCCTTCAGTTTTTTCGCCGATTCCACTTCGCCCTGGACGCGCATCATCCTGATCGCCGGCTCCGTTGTCGTTATCGCCGTCCTCGCCTGGCTTCTCGTCGCCGGCCATAGCGGCAGCCGCCTCACCGCCGCGGGCCTCGCGCTTCTTCTCGGCGGCGCCACCGGCAACGTCACCGATCGCATCCTCCACGGCGCTGTCACCGACTTCTTCGAAGTCTGGCTCGGCGCCTACCACTATCCCGCCTTCAACGTCGCCGATTCCGCCATCACCATCGGCGCCGCCCTCATCATTCTTGATGTATTATTTGGCCGCAAGCACGAAACACCCCGTTAGAGTTCGCGAATACCGTAGCCGAGGTAAG
>JBGQCW010000253.1:0-3977 GCA_041495565.1 Candidatus Acidiferrum sp. | reverse complement strand
GCGGCCGCCAGTAGCAAGGATTGGGGCCAATCTACTTGGCCCAGAAGGAAGGAACACGATGTGGAAGGGCTTTCAGAAACCGAAGCGTCTTGCATCCGAGCTGGAGTCCCTCACGGAGAAGTACGGGCGTTTTTCCGCGCAGCCGTTTGAGCGCGGCTGGGGCACGACGGTGGGGAATGGGTTGCGCCGCGCGCTGCTGAGCTCCATCGAAGGCGCGGCCATCACGGCGGTGAAGATCGAAGGCGTGCTGCACGAATTTTCTTCGATCCCCGGCGTGGTCGAGGATGCCACGGACATCATCCTCAACCTGAAGCAGGTGCCGATCAAGCTGAACACCGACCTGCCGAAGACGATTTACCTCAACATCGAGCAGCCCGGTCCAGTCACCTCCGCGCAGATCGAGGAAGACGCGGACTTCGCGGTGCTCGATAAGAGCGTGTACATCGCCACGGTGAGCGAGGGCGGCAAGCTCCAGATCGAGATGCGCGTGAAGAACGGCCGCGGTTACGTCGCCGCCGACCGCAACTACGACGAAGACCTGCCGATCGGCTACATCCCGGTCGACAGCGTTCACTCGCCGGTGCGCAAAGTGAATTACTCCGTCGAAGCGGCGCGTCTTGGCCAGATGACCGATTACGAAAAGCTGATGATCGAAGTGTGGACCAACGGCGCAATTACGCCGCAGGACTCCATCGGCCTTGCCGCCAAGCTGGTGAAGGACCACATGAGCATCTTCATCAACTTCGAAGAGCCGGTTGAGACCATCGAAGCGCCGCAGGACATCGCCCACGATCCGCGCCTCGAACACCTGGACCGCTCGGTGGAAGAGCTCGAGCTTTCCGTGCGCTCCTACAACTGCCTGAAGAACGCCAATATCCAGACCATCCGCGAACTCGTGCAGAAGAGCGAAAACGAAATGCTGAAGACGAAAAACTTCGGCCGCAAGTCGCTCAACGAGATCAAGGACATACTGGTGAAGATGGGTCTCGCGCTGGGCATGAAATTCGACGAGCACGGCCGCATCATCTGGCCGCCGCTCCCGAGCCAGACCGCCGCACCGACATCAGAAGATACCATCGGCCTGTAAGGCGACAAGGGACAGATAAACGATGCGACATCTCAACTCAGGATCAAAGCTCGGAAAGCAGCCGGCTCATCGCCGCGCGGTGTTGCGTAGCCTCGTCACCAATTTGTTCGAACACGGGCGAATCACCACCACGTTGACGCGCGCGAAGGCCGCGCGTCCGGTGGCGGAAAAAATGATCACGCTTGGCAAGCGCGACACGTTGCAATCGCGGCGCCAGGCGGCTTCCTACATCATGCTGCCCGCGGTCACCCAGAAACTTTTCAGCGAGATCGCGCCGAAGTTCTCGGACCGCGCCGGCGGCTACACGCGCATCATCCATGCTGGCAACCGCGTCGGAGACAACGCCAAGGTAGCCATCCTCGAGCTCGTCGGCTACGAATACAAAGCCAAGGAAAAGAAAGAAAAAACCAAGAAGGAAGAAACCGCCGAAGCCAAGAGCTAGCCGCCCCGTTTAGTCCAGGGCATTCAGCAGCCCGTCCCGGCTTAGCCTGGACGGGCTGTTTCTTTGTGGAAAGGCTCTCTTGTTGCCGAGGACTTTCCCCCCAAGGTCATAGTGCTAACCCGCGGGCTCGGTTGAGGAACCGGCGATGGGAGTAGCAGGGCGGCGAAAGCGGAACCACAGCCACATCGCGGCGAAGGCCACAAACGCGCCGGCTGAATCGAGCAAGGAATCGTAAGCCGAAGCTGTGCGACTGACGACGAAGGCCTGGTGAATCTCATCCAGGATGGAATATCCTGCGGCGCAAGAGAGCGCCACGAGGCCCCAAGTCCAGCGCCAGCCTTTGCGGCCACCGCGCACGCCGCGATAGAGCAACAGGCAAAATACAAAATACTCGCTGAAGTGTGCGCTCTTTCGAATGAAGTAGTGAGCCGAACGGAACTGATCTTCCGTTAGGGAGGGCATCAGCCAGCGCAAGATCGGTTCGAAGACCGAAGCGGTGTGCTCTGCGGAAAACGTGTCCGCGGACATGGAGAAAATCACAAACGCCCAAGCGATGGCGGGCCACCAGGCTTTCAGCCAATCCCATGCCCGAGGCGGGCGCAGGCGAGACTGAATCTCAGCCAACTGCGGAGCGGGGCGCGGATTGCGCCAAGGCGGGGGTTCCGGCACTAAGAGTTGGCTCCTTCTGCCATTTTCATCGCCGCTATTCCATCTGCTCCTGTTCCATCCGCCCTATTCCATGCGATAGTTCGGCGCTTCTTTGGTGATGACCACGTCGTGGACGTGGCTTTCGCGCAGGCCCGCGGCGGTGATGCGGACGAAGCAGCTTTTTTCCGTGAGCTGCTTCAACGTTTCTGCGCCCACGTAACCCATCCCGCTCTTCAGCCCGCCGACTAGCTGATCGGTCAGCCCACCCAGCGGGCCTTTGTAGGGCACGCGTCCCTCGACTCCTTCGGGCACGGATTTCCCGCGGTCTCCGGTTTCCTGAACGACAGCGTAGCGATCGGAGCCCGCATCCATGGCGCCGGTCGAGCCCATCCCGCGATAAGACTTGAAGGTTCGGCCCTGAAAAAGAATTGTTTCTCCCGGAGACTCCTCCGTGCCTGCGAACAAGCTGCCAATCATTACGCAGGACGCGCCCGCTGCGATGGCTTTCGTGATGTCACCGGAAAACTTGATGCCGCCATCGGCGATGATGGGCACGCCGGTGCCCTTCGCGGCGCGCGACGCTTCCAGGATCGCTGTCAGTTGCGGCACGCCAGCGCCGGTTACCACGCGCGTCGTGCAGATGGAGCCGGGACCGATCCCAACCTTTAATCCATCGATACCGAGCGAGATCAGATCCCTTGCGCCTTCAAACGTCGCCACGTTGCCCGCCACGATCTGCATTTCCGGCAAGCGGTGTCGGATCGCTTTGATCGCTTCCATCACACGCTCCGAGTGGCCGTGAGCGGTATCGATCGCCAGGACGTCGACCTTGGCCTTGGACATTTCCACGGCGCGCTCCAGGAAATCGCCCGTTGCGCCGACCGCGGCGCCGACACGCAGGCGGCCCTGTTCGTCTTTTGCGGAGCGCGGATATTCGAGTTTTTTCTGGATGTCTTTTACGGTGATCAGGCCTTTGAGGTTGAAGTCCTGGTCCACCACCAGAAGCTTCTCGATGCGGTGCTTTTGCAGGATGCGCTCGGCTTCCTCCAGAGTGGTGCCCACCGGAACGGTGACCAGGTTGTCTTTTGTCATCACCGAGCTGACCAGTTGCGCGTGATTCTTTTCGAAGCGCAAGTCGCGGTTGGTGAGGATGCCCGTCAGGCGCGAGCCGCGCGTTACCGGCAAGCCCGAAATGCGGTACTTGGTCATGATCTCGAGCGCTTGCCGGAGAGTGATATCCGGGGAGATGGTGACTGGGTCAACAATCATGCCGCTTTCCGAACGCTTCACGCGATCGACCTCTTCGCCCTGGCGGTCGATGGGCATGTTGCGGTGCACGATGCCCAGGCCGCCCTGCCTCGCGATCGCGATGGCCAGGCGTGATTCCGTCACCGTGTCCATGGCCGAGGAAGCCAGCGGGATGTTCAGGGGCAGCTTGCGTGTGAAGTTCGTGCGTATGTCGACCTCGGCCGGCAGCACCGACGACTTGCCCGGCAAGAGCAGCACGTCGTCAAAAGTAAGAGCCTCGGAAATCGGACCTTCGCTCATTCCAGCCTCACCTCAGAAGAATAGGCGCCTGAGAAAAGGCGCCATAAAGCAGCGCAGCCCAGCGGGTTCCCGCCGGGCTGGAAGAAGAATTCATCAAATCGAAAAAATGCATCACGGTGAATTACCTATTGTAGGGGTAGCGGTACTTCCGGTCAAGTTGGCAACAGGAATGGCAACAGGAATGGCAACAGGAATGGAAAATACTTCGAACACCGGCTAACGCGCCCGAGAATAGCGGCGTCCAAGCACGCT
>JBGQCW010000252.1:0-3979 GCA_041495565.1 Candidatus Acidiferrum sp. | reverse complement strand
TTCGGCAGCCGCGCCAAATCTTTCGAGCCACGCAGCATCCGTCTTGGCTCGTTCGGCAATTCTGTCAATCGCAGCGAGTGTTTGCTTCACTTCCGCGGCCGTGAGAATGCCGATCGGTTCGAGCGCCTTGGCCCAGGCGCGATCGACCGCAATTTCGTACGGCAAGAGCCGGCGATCGAACGCGAACGATCGCTGGAACGCGTCGAACCGTTCGTTCGGTGCGCGCTCGAAGCGTCCGCCCCACAGCCGGTCGTCTTTGCGTTCCGTCATTTCGTGACTCGTAGGACAGGCAAGAATGTCTGTCCTGCTTAATTCCCCTCGGCCTTTGCTTTGGGCCGGACGGTTACGGGCAACGCAAACAAATTGATGAAGCCCTCGGCATCCTTCGGATTGTAGCGGCCCATGGTGAAGCTGGCGAGGTCCGCGCGATATAGCGAGAAGGGCGAAACACGCTTCGTGATATTGAGCGTGCCCTTCCACAACTTGAGGCCGACGGCGCCGGTGACGCGCTGCTGCGCGACGTTGAAAAATCCGTCCAGCGCTTCGCGCAGCGGCGCGAACCACAGTCCGTAGTAGACAAGTTCGGCGTAGCGCAACGAAAGCACCTGCTGGAAATGCGCCGTCTCGCGGTCGATCGTGAGGCGTTCCAGTTCTTGATGCGCTTTGACGAGCAGCGTTCCGCCGGGAGTTTCGTAAGCGCCGCGGGATTTCATGCCGACGAGTCGGTTTTCGACGAGGTCGGTGCGGCCGATGCCGTGCTTCGCGGCGATTTCGTTGAGTGTGTTGAGAAGATCCACGGGACCAAGTTTCGCGCCGTTCACAGAGACAGGCGTGCCGGACTCGAAGCCGATCTCGACTTCCTCGGCTTTGTCCGGAGCTTTTTCCGGCGAAACGACCCACTGCCACATGGCTTCGTTCGGTGCGTTGGCGGGATCTTCAAGCTCGCCGCCTTCGTGACTGAGGTGCCAGATATTGCGGTCGCGGCTGTAAATGTTTTTTTTGCTCTGCTCGACGGGCACGTTGTGCTTCTGCGCGTAAGCAATGGCGTCTTCGCGCGAATCGATGTCCCATTCGCGCCAGGGCGCAATGATTTGCACATTGGGCGCGATGGCTTTGTAGGCCAGCTCGAAACGCACCTGGTCGTTGCCCTTGCCGGTGCAGCCGTGGGAGAGGCCATCGGCGCCGAGCTTCAGCGCGATTTCCGCCTGGCGCTTGGCGATTACGGGCCGCGCCATCGACGTGCCGAGCAGGTAGGTGTGCTCGTAAACGGCGCCCGCGCGGAGCGTCGGCCAGATATAGTCGCGAACAAATTCTTCGCGCAGGTCTTCGACGTGCGCTGCGGAAGCGCCGGTGGCGAGCGCTTTCTTGCGCGCGGCTCCCAAGTCTTCCTGCTGGCCGACGTCGCCGATCACGGCGATGACTTCGCAGCCGTAATTTTCCTTCAGCCACGGGATAATAATGGAGGTGTCCAGTCCCCCGGAGTAAGCAAGGACAACTTTCTTGGGTTTGTTCAATTGCGTTTTCACGATTCCTCTTTTGCGTTCAATTGTAGCCAAGCTGGGGCGCAACCTGCCGCGGCGGGCGCCCCTACAAAGAAAATTCGATGCGATGCGATAGTGAGCATCGATGGATCAAAACAAAGTATGCAGGATGGCCTTCTGCACGTACATGCGGTTTTCGGATTGATCGAGGACGACCGACTGAGGGCCATCGATAATTTCCGGCGTAACTTCCAGGCCGCGGTGCGCCGGAAGACAGTGCATGAAGACAGCGTCCGGAGCAGCAAAGGACATGAGTTCTGCGTTGACCTGATAAGGTTCGAACACGGCGTTGCGCACTTTTTCCTCGGCTTCAAAACCCATGCTGGTCCACGAATCGGTGTAGACGCCCATCGCGCCGCTCACGGCTTCCTGCGGATCGGTCATCAGTTCGATCTTAGCTTTCGTTTCCCGAGCCACGCGCCTGCCATCGGCGACCACCTCCGGTGCCGGAGCGTAATCGGGAGGAGTGGCGATGCGCAGATGAACGCCGAGGCGCGCCGCGAGATAGATCAGCGAATTGCAAACGTTGTTGCCGTCGCCGACGTAGGCGAGCTTGAAGCCGCGCAGGGCACCGAACTTTTCTTCCAGCGTGAAGAAATCGGCCAGCGCCTGGCACGGATGGAATTTGTCGGAGAGCGCATTGATGACCGGGATGCCGGCATTCGCGGCCATTTCTTCGAGGACGCGCTGCTGGTACACGCGAGCGACAATGCCCTGCACCCAGCGCTCGAGATTCCGCGCGACATCGGCGATGGACTCGCGCGCTCCAAGAGACGCCGACGCTTGCGTGTGGTCGAGGAAAACCACCGAGCCGCCCATGCTCTGGATGCCGACCTCGAAGGTGACGCGCGTGCGCAGCGAGGGCTTCTCAAAAATCAGCGCGATGAATTTGCCGCTCAGCGTGGAAGCATAGCGGCCGGGGCGCGCCTTGATGTCCGCGGAAAGTTGGAGCAATTCGCGCGTATGCGCGGGACCCCATTCCGCTCCGGTGAGGAGGTCATTCGATAAGGAAATGGGTGCAACAAGAGTCGTCGTGGTCATTTTTCACCTTGCCGCGGCATGGGCGACGCGTGCCGGATCCGCAGTCTTGCCGGAATCCGGTACGGAGGCTTGCCGGGGAGTTGTTGCGAGAACGAGTTCGAAGAGCCGGAGAAATTCGCGCACCTGCGCGCGCGTGATGTTGAACGGTGGAAGCAGGCGCAAAGTAAAGTCGTGGGTGCAGTTGATCAATAAACCACGCTGCATGGCTTCGGCGACAAAGGGCGCTCCCTCGACGGAGAGTTCGACGCCGATCATCAGCCCTTCGGCGCGGATTTCGCGGATGAAGTCAAATTGGGCGGCGAGCTTTGTGAGCCCTTCGCGCAACTCTGTGCTCCGCGCGCGAACATTTTCGAGGAGCTTTTCCTCCTCGACGATCTTGAGGAATTCGAGCGCAACGGCACAGGCCAGCGGGCCGCCACCGAAGGTTGTTCCATGCATTCCGGGAGAAACTTTGGCGGCGACGGCTTCTGTCGTGAGGATGGCGCCGAGGGGCAGTCCGGCAGCGAGAGGCTTCGCGACCAGTGCGATGTCCGGCTTGGATGAAAACTTCTGATAGGAGAAATAGCGGCCCGTGCGGCCGAGGCCGCATTGAATCTCATCGGCGATCAAGAGAGCGCCGTGCTGCGCGGTGAGTGCGCGAGCGCGGTTCCAGAAGTCTTCGCTGACAGGATAGATCCCGCCTTCACCCTGAATCGTTTCGAGAAGGATGGCGCAAACCGTATCGTCGAACTTCGATTCGAGATCAGAGACATCATTGAAACGCACGAACTCGGCTCCGGGAACGACGGGCGCAAAGGGCAAGCGGTATTTTTCCGTAGATGTGACGCTGATGGCGCCAAAGGTGCGTCCGTGAAAAGAATTTTCCATGGTTAGGAAGCGATGCTTTCTCGGTGGCGTTCCTGCGGCCTCTTCCGGCACACGTCCAAAGAGCCGGGCGAGTTTCATCGCGCCGTCGATGGCTTCCGTACCGCTGTTGGCTAAAAAGACGCGGTCGAGTCCGGACCATGCAGCGAGCTTGCGCGCAAGCGGACCTTGATAGGCATTGTGATAAAGATTCGAGAGGTGGATGGCGCGTGCGGCTTCACGGCGAATCACCTTCACGATGCGTGGATGGGCGTGGCCGAGCGCGTTGACGGCAATGCCGCCGAGAAAGTCGAGATACTTCTTGCCGGTGGCGTCGAAGACGTAAGTACCGCGCCCATGGGTCATGACGACAGGCTGCCGTTTGTAAGTGGGCAAGAGAAACTTCTCGGCATCAAGCAGGCGCGCGTCGGTTTTGGCGGCTGGCGCGCTGGAATGCTTTGACTTGGACGCTGCGCGCGTCACGGATTTCTTCTTGGGAGAGGTGCGCATCATGCCGCCGAGAGAGCCGCCCGCGCGGCGGAGATCGGTTCGCG
>JBGQCW010000251.1:0-3981 GCA_041495565.1 Candidatus Acidiferrum sp. | reverse complement strand
CGTCTTCGCGATTGGAGCGAGGGAAATCGCCGGCGAGAGCGCCTTTTACTTTAGCTGCGGGGAGAAGTCCGTCAAAACGAGAAAAGTGGATTCAATCTTTTCCACCAGCTTGCCATTGGCTTCGGACTTATCGCGCACACTCTGCCACTCGGGATCATCACGGAACGCCTTCCAGTTGGCGGTCGCGGCATCCTGGTTCGGATGTGCGAGAATGTAGACGAGAGTCTTGCCCTTCAGTGGTTCGTCGACTGGCGTCCAGTAGCCCACATTTCTGATTCCATGCTTCTCAAAGAGCCGCGTGGTGTGCTCCCGAAAACGCCGCAGCAGGTCGTCCAGCTTTCCTTCGTAGGTGTGATAGACGCGAAGTTCGTAGACCGTTGTTGAGGTCTGCCCGGTCCCGGCCTTGTCTTGTCGGGAGGCCGCCCAGGCTGCTGTCGGGAGGAGCGCGAGTGTGGGTAGCGACTGAAGCAATGTGCGTCTTTTCATAGCGCGGATTCTAGCAGGAGTTTTGGGCCACGCGTAGACGATCCAGGTTGGAGTAGCCTCTACCCGCCTACAGAAGGAAACCATCGCAGGGTTGAATTTGTCCGCGAAGGATCCTGCCGGATCTCGCCCCCGTTTACCTATGGAAGTTCGCATTTTATCCCACTATGGATTTGCCTCGAGCAGGGCATTCGAAGTGCCCGGACTATTTCCGCTAGTGGGCTTTCGCTAATGACCTTTTTCCTTTTGGTCGAAGGCACCGCGGAGGCCGTCGAGCATGTGCGTCGCCGCCTTCGGGTTGTCCGTCTTGCGAATGTCGGACCACAGCGAGTTGCCGGACTTGGGATCGATCAGCGAGATGCGCGTGGAGCCCGGGGGCACCGCTTCATCCGCGCCCATCCAGGCTTGTCTGCCGACCTTGGGGCCGTAAGCCGGAGGATTTTCCCCGCCAGGGACAAACTTCACATAATTGCCGTTGGAAAGCTGCAGCACGATATCCGCTTTCTGCGACGTATCGACAACCTGGAAGCGCCCCCATTTTGACAGCTCGGTGTATGCCGTGTTTTGGAGTTCGGCGGAAGTCGTGCGGTTGTCAACGTAGATAGTCCTGGCGCCCTGAACGCTGGCGGGAAGCGCCGGACGCTTGTCGTTTGCCTGGACCGGGATCGGGCTTTGAAGGGCTAGAAGAATAGCGGTGATGAGAATGGACGCTAGGATTTTCATGAGGACACACTCCTTGCCAGCATCGTTCTTTTGGGAACCTCGCGCAGGACCCCGACTTGGTCTGCGTCAGAGTGCTGCTAGTTTTCCGCAGTCTATGACTGGCAACGGAACCGCGAAACTGGACGGAAGACGCGAAAGAGGCCAGTTGACACGGCGGTAGACGAGCACTGTCCGGTGGGGTAGTGCAGCGAGAGGGGATGAACAGAGCACGATCCCTGCAAGGTAGAGATAAGCGCCTGATGCCCCTAAGCCGAAAGAAAAAAGCGCCCGCTCGCACGCGTTAGAAAACTCTCATTCAGGTTTCGTCACACAGGCGTACTGGGGTGATTGGCGCTGGCGAGCTATCGCGGGGAGCGTGGCAGGGGGCTTAACTACCTGTAAGGGGAAGGCTGTGGGCAGCGAGTCGGCGTGCCACAAGTCCCCAAATAGAAAAAAGGAAGGTCCCCAAAGATGTCTCTACGAAAGATTCGAAAGAATTCCGCGCTCGCTCTGGTTGGTGCGCTTGTCGCGTGCTTCGGCGCGCAAACTTCTTCCGCGCAGGAATGGGCGATGCAAACACAGGAAATGCTCTTGCGCCGGGAAAATCCGCAGCGCATGGAATACCGGCTGCCGCCTTCCGCGGGAGACAGTGCGCAGCCGCCGCTGCGTATGCGTCCAAATGGTGGAGCGGGCCCGGCGTATGGGTTGCAGCCCGCGATGGTGCGGCACGCCTATGGATTTGACCTGCTGACGAATCAGGGTGCGGGGCAGACGATCGGGATCGTGGACGCCTATGACGACCCGAATATCGAAGCGGACCTTGCAGTGTTCAACAAGCAGTTTGGGCTGGCACCCTGCACAACGGCGAATGGATGTTTTCGCAAGGTTTACGCGGCGGGGCGTAAGCCTGCCACGGACGCGAACTGGTCGATGGAAATCGCGCTGGATGTGGAGTGGGCGCACGCGCTGGCTCCACAAGCAAAAATCGTGCTGGTGGAGGCTGCCAGCAACCGCATGAGCGACCTGTTCCATGCGATAGACGTCGCGGTACAAAGCGGCGCGAGCGTGGTGTCGTCGAGCTGGGGCTGCCCGGAGTATTCCGGAGAACGCTATGACGACAATCATTTCGCTTACAACGGCGTGACCTTTACCGTGGCCAGCGGAGACAACGGAAACGGCGTGCAGTACCCATCGGCTTCACCGAATGTAGTGGCGGTGGGAGGCACAACGCTGATGACGGACGGCAGCGGGACGTATACCAGCGAGGCCGCATGGAGCGGCAGCGGCGGCGGGCAGAGCGCCGTCGAATTCGAGCCGGTGTTTCAGGCGTCGTACCCTTTGCCAAATGACACGAAGGGAAGGCGCGGCGTGCCCGATGTTTCCTTCGACGGAAATCCGTCATCGGGCTTTGCGATCTATGACTCGGTTGCCTTTAAGAGCTGGGTTGGCTGGTACGAAGTCGGCGGCACCAGCGCGGGAGCGCCGCAATGGGCGGCTCTATTCGCGATTGCAAATTCATCGCGCGCCGCAGCGCGTAAGCGGTTGCTCTCTTCCACGCCGGCTATGCTCTATACGCTCGCTAAGGCCAGCTACGGCGCTTATTTCCACGACGTGACCAACGGTTCGAACGGCAAGTGCGGCACTATGTGCGGCGCGGCGGCAAAGTACGACTACGTCACCGGGCTGGGAACGCCCAAAGCCGGCGCCATGGTCGCTGCGCTCATCAGCCAGCCCTGATCGCAAGCCGTCGGCTGGGAAAGCCGAAGTAGCGAACAGAAGTTTCAATGAGCTTCGGCGGATTGCGGCGGGAATTCGCCTTCCCAGCGCGCGATCACCACGCACGCGAGGCAATTCCCGAGCACGTTGATGGCGGTGCGCCCCATGTCCATAAGTTGATCGATGCCGAAGAGGAGAAATAGCGGCTCCGTCGGCAGATGGAACGAGGCCGCCGCGGCCAGAACGATCACCAGCGACGCGCGCGCCACGCCTGCGGTTCCTTTGCTGCTGATCAGCAGAGTTAGAAGCATGACGGCCTGCTGGCCAATGGTCAGGTGAACTCCCGCAGCCTGCGCGATAAACAGCAAGGCGAGCGATTGGTACAGGCTGGAGCCGTCCAGATTGAAGCTGTAGCCCGTGGGGAGAACGAACGCCACGGTTTCGCGGGGCACGCCAAACGATTCCATTTGTTCCATCGCGCGGGGAAGTGCCGCCTCCGAACTGGCGGTGGCGAAAGCAATCGTGACGGGCTCCGCCACGGCGCGGAGGAATCGCTTGAGCGGGACACGCGCCAGCAAAGCGATCGGAAACAAAACGCAGGTGATGAAAAACACGAGCGCAACGTACATCGTCGCGAGCAGCTTCAAGAGCGGAAGCAGAACCCCCAAGCCAAGATGTCCGACAGTGTAGGCGATGGCGCCAAAAACGCCGACCGGTGCCGCGAGCATCACCAGGTTGGTGAATTTGAACATCGTCTCCGAAAGGCCTTCGGCGAAGGCCAGCATGGGGCGGCGCTTCGCTTCGGGCACGAGAGCGAGCGCCATCGCAAACAGGATGCTGAAGACCACGACTTGCAGCACCTGGCCTTCCGCCACGGACTTGGCGATATTCTCCGGGAAAATGTCGGTGATGAGCTGCGCCGCGGTGTGCGGCGTTGCGTTCAGAGACTCGGCGGCTGCGGTCGGCGGCAGGTGCACGCCTTCTCCCGCGCGGCTCAAGTTGATCGCGGCAAAACCGATGAGCAGCGCAATCGTCGAGACAACTTCGAAATAAATGAGTGATTTGATGCCCAGCCGGCCG
>JBGQCW010000250.1:0-3993 GCA_041495565.1 Candidatus Acidiferrum sp. | reverse complement strand
CGGATCGATCAGCGCAACCAGTTGGCCCTTTTTGACTCTCGTGTTGAAATCGGCGTAGAGCGCCTTGATGTTGCCGGATACTTGGCTGCCAACTTGGACGTCGACGACGGCATTGAGCGTACCTGTCGCTGTGACACTGGCTTGGATCGTCCCACGCTCCAGTGCGATAGTCTCGTAGCGAATTGCGTTCTGTGCGTGCGCTCGCCAGAGCAGTGCGCCTGCAAGAAGCAACAGCGCCAGACCCATCGCCACCGCCCACTTCATCCATTTCACTTGAGGGCTCCTGCCACCGAGTGGCAAAGGAACCAAGCTCGGTCTTGTCGGAGCCGGCTCCGCCTGAATCTGGTGCGTCATCGTTGACATGAGGTCCCTTCTCTTTCACCGTTGCGCGATGGGAACCACATACTGTTGGCTACGCGGCGATCGCTTGCGCTTCCTGCTGCGACTTCGCTTTCGCTTTTCTGAAGAGGATTTCTAGGGACGGCCCGTTAAACTTCGCCGTCACATGGGAAGGATCGATCTCGACAGGAAGGTCGAGGACGTGGAAGTTCATTTCTCCGCCGGGACGTGGCCCGACGTGCCTTCGATGGGCATCCACTTTGTCCACACGCGGCTTGCCGCAAATTGTGATTTTGCGGGGCGCTACCCAAATCTCAATCGTACCTTCCTCGAAAACAGCCACGTCAGCGCCCACCCAGAGGCTATCGCCGACCGTCATTCGTCCACAGCAGAGCGGACTCACCAGTTCGCACTCCGCTTGACGCCAGTCCTCCAGTTCGTGCCATGGCGCAGAACCACGGCTTTCAAAGATTACGTAGGCACGGCGGGCCACCGCTTCCTGCATTCTTCTTGTTTGCTCGTCGGCGGTTATGATCGCCAACTTCACTTTCTCGCCTGTCCTCAAGTGTTTCCCGTCTCTTTCTGCCCTCATGGCGTTCCTCCAACGTATTCCCATTCCTGCTACTAACAACAAAATGCTCCATGGCGGCTCCTCGCGGGTATGAGAGCGGTCACAGCCCACTGTGATGCAGCGCACACTCATCAAAAACCCAAATGGGGAACCTCACCGGGCGGGCGCCGTCCTTCAACAAACGGTTGAAGGATTCCAGAAACGCGACCCTTCCAGGGAGGACTAAAAGGCTGAAGCACACGGCTCGCAGACAAACAACAGAGCGTGCCGATCTTCTCAGCGAGAGTAACCTGTTATTTGCACGTGGATCACGTAGAGCAGTGGAAAAAAAGAACAGTTACATGGCGGGAAACCGCCGTGTTACGGGACGCGACCCCTCGCTGTCAAAGCGCGTTCCAGAGCCGCATCGTGGCCGTAGATATCCTCGAAAAAGCGAACCTGACCGTCTTCCATCACAACCGCAGTGCCATACACGATGAGGACAGGGATAGATTTCAAAAGAGTCACACGAATTGTCGTCTCACCATACATCGCGCTTCGAATGCTCTCCGTCGTCCATTCCGGCCGGTCCCGCAGGATCCATTGCGTCAACGAGACGGGATCTTCGACCCGAATACATCCATGACTAAAATCACGCCGCGACTTGGAAAAGAGTTCCGTAGAGGGTGTCCCATGCATATAGACGTCAAATTGATTCGGGAAATCGAACTTCACTAGGCCCAGAGCGTTGTCGGGGCCGGGCCTTTGCCGGATGCCCAACTGTGCTGATCCAAGTTTATCTCTCACTTCATCTCTAGCCGGATCTTCGTCAACCTCATTCCCGTCACTGTCTACGATGTCGTAAGAATTCTCCGCCAGATACGCTGGATTCTCTTCGATCTTCGGAATGAACTCTTCGCGTTGGATTCCGAACGGCACATTCCAATAAGGGCGAAAAATGACGGACCGCATCTCGCTCGCAAAAACCGGGGTCTGATGCCGATAGGCCGTGCCGACTACTACTTTCATCGAAAGAACCCAATGATATTTCTCGTCATTCGCATGCAAGCGGAATTCCGGTATGTTGACTACAATCGGAGGGCGGACGAACGCATGTGGCGCCCAACGCCAACGCTCGAGCGTGAGCTCGAGTTGAGCCACTCGCCGGGCGATCGGCGCGTTGAGGGCCTTCAGCGTCTCTTCGTTGATTAACCCGGTAGATTCGATGCCATGTCTTTCCTGAAAATGGTTCACGGCTTCGGGGAGAATTCCCTGGTATACCGCTGACGACGGCGCGGTGGCCCCCGGCGGCAGATCTCCCAAGAGCCGCAACAGACGAAACAGCCGCGGCACTCCCGCGTAAGAATCACCAGGCTGGATGATCTTTCCTGGGGGAGGCAGTGGTTCTCCATCGTCTTCGCGGGCCAGCTCACGATATTTCTCCAACGCGACAATTGTCCGTCGGTAAGCCGGGAACGGTGGTTCGACATCTTGCATACCCGAAGTAATGTCTGACCCGCTCGCAAGCAGGGCCTTCAGGAACTCCGACAAATTCATTTTCCTCTCATGAATATCCAACTCAAAGTGAAGCAAACGCGGGCTCACCCGGCCGATATACAAGTCGGAGATATATCTCATTGCCAAAACCGTGAGAGCCACGTCGAAATTTACGAGATCGGCTTCCCTTGGCGGGCTGGGCTGTTCGAGTCGCGCCAATCGGGTATCCCACTGAAGACCGTCGTATTCTTCCGCATTCAGACCTTTTTCATCAGCGGTCTTCAGCAGATGAATCATCGCTAGGGCTTGGCTTGTCGGTTTGAAACGCGAAATCCATGCCAATGAATCTTCAAAAGAAACGTAGAATTCCCTTGTTTCGCCTTTAAGGTCCTCGAACGAAGGCCGATAGAGATCGGACAGTTTACCCCCGTCGACAAGTGAGTCCAGCAGAGACTTACCTTCGGCGCTGAGTCGTTGTCCCTGTGCAGTGCTGGTCGCTGCGTGCACCGGTTGGTCGGCCGCTGGTGCACTCCTGCTCGCGCCGGCCGGGTGGTTCGCTGCACACGAAATCAGCAGGACCACCCAAGCCATTCGACACATGTTCGTAAAATCCATTGCGCTCCAGTTACGACTCCTGCCAACGATACTTTTCCCGCTCCTATGCCAAGCTAGGAATGAACGGTTGCACCTTCATCTTGCAAGGGTTCTGTCATGGCCTGCTTCATCAGGCTGGAATTCGACCGTGAAATATGTGATTTCCCGGATCTGTCGGACTTCAAAAAACCGTTGCGATAACAGAGTCCCTATAACATGGAAGGATACGTCTCGGGAACCTCGCCGGTCTCCCAGGCCGCGGTCCGCTCAAGAGGCTCGACCGCGCGAGTCTCATCGTAGTGCAGAACTATATCGAATTGATCCGGGAGATGAGCATGGAAGTAGTGGCTCGCGCGCTCCGATCGCGGCAAATAGATGACCCCGATGGCTCGCTCCAGGCGCGGCTCCTGCAAGGCCGATGCGGCTTCTTCCCTCTTACCAAGCCGAAGAAGGAAATTCGGAACACCCGTCTGGTGGAAGAGTGCCTCGTAACTCCCGGGCAGCGCCGGCCGGACATACTTGCGTTCGGCGGGACTATCCCACCCGGACGCCGCCGTCACGGTGCCCGAGTGCATGGTAAATCCGACGAGCGTCGCTTCCCTGCCATATCGCTGGCGTACTAGTTGGCCCAGATTCAGTTCGCCTCGCTGTCCCATTTCTGTCGCGCGCGCATCGCCGAGATGAGAGTTGTGCGCCCAGACGACAACCTTCGACTTCGCTCCGAGGTGGTGCACCAACGCATCCAACGTCTCTGCCATGTGGGTGTCGCGCAAATTCCAGGAGGAGACTCGTTCATGAAACATCGAGCGGTAGTACTCCTCTGCATTTTTTATCAAGCGAGCATTCTGTTCCGCGAAGAAGAATGCATCCCGCGCGACCCGCCCATCGCGCCTGGCTAGATCCGCGGCGCGCCGGCGCATTTCCACCCACTGGCTGATGACTTGGTCCTCGCAGCTCTTGTTCAGGCCAAAACTTGTAGCGTACCCGTACGCCTGGGTGTCCTCGCCAAAGTT
>JBGQCW010000249.1:0-4007 GCA_041495565.1 Candidatus Acidiferrum sp. | reverse complement strand
GCGCCGCCCATCACCATCATCGCTCCCGCGCACAACGAGGAGAAATCCATTCGCGTGGCGGTGCGCAACCTTCTGGACCTGGATTACCCGCAACTTGAGGTCATCGTTGTCAACGATGGATCGGAAGACCGCACGCTCGATGAAATGCGGGAAGAGTTCCGGCTGCGGCCCGTCCGGGCGGTTTACATACCCGAAGCGAAGTGCGCGCCGGTGCGCGGTTTGTACCGCAGCGAGCTGAACGCAAATCTGCTGGTCGTTGATAAAGAACCCGGAGGCAGCAAAGCGGATGCGGTGAACGCGGGTTTGAATGCGGCGACCTCGCCCTACGTGTGCATTGTGGATGCCGATTCGGTCCTCGAGCGCGACGCGCTCTTGCGCATCATGGTGCCCATCATGGCCGACCCGAAACGCGTCGTGGCGGTCGGTGGAATCATCCGCGTCTTGAATGGCTCGGAGATTGCAGGAGGGCATCTGAAGCGCGTGCGTTTGCCGCGCAAGAGCATCGAAGTGATCCAGGTCATTGAGTATCTGCGCGCGTTCTTGATCGGCAGGGAAGCGTGGGGGCAGGGAAACATGCTGATGATCATTTCCGGGGCGTTCGGCGTATTTCGAACGGATCTGGTGCGCGCCGTCGGCGGCTATCGTTCGCGCGCGATTGGCGAGGATTTCGACCTGGTGGCGCGCTTGCACCGCCACTTGCTTGAGAAAGGTGTGGACTACCGCATCCACTTTGTTCCTGATCCCATGTGCTGGACGGAAGTTCCCTCGGACCTCCAATCGCTGGGCAGGCAGCGAGCGCGCTGGCAGAAGGGTTTGTTGGACGTGCTGTGGCCCAACCGGGATATGCTCTTCCGGCCGCGTTACGGCCGGATCGGCTGCTTTGCGCTCCCCTATTTGTGGCTGTTTGAGCTGTTCGCGCCCGTCGTGGAGATCGCCGGGATTGTAACCATCGTTCTCGCGGCTTGTTTGGGTGTGTTGAGCCGGGAATTCTTTCTGCAGTTCCTTCTGTTCGGCTACGCGTTTGCCACGGTGATCTCCATCGGTTCCGTCTTGCAAGAAGAAATCACCTACAAGCGGTACAACGACTGGCAAGACGTAACTCGGCTCGTCACCTACTGCTTCCTCGAACATTTTCCGTACCGGCAATTGCACATGTTTTGGAGGCTGCAGGGCCTTTGGCAATACCTTCGCGGCGACCTCGCATGGAAACCCATGAAGCGCAAGGGACTTCAATCCTCACAAGCCCCGTGAGCCCCTCGGGGCCAGGGATGAGCCAGGCATTCACGCGCCCATCCTCGCACATCCCGCAACGCATTTGTAGGGTCCGCCTTCCGAGGCGGACCGCTTACGCCGCCTTTCTCACAAGAATCCAATCTCTCCGCAAGTCCCCTGTTGGGCCCGACTTCACAGGCAGCTGAAAAAGTCAAAATTGTCATTCGGTCGATCCTCTCCAATTTCGTAAGCTAAACAATCTAAATAAGTTAATGAATTACAGTACGGCTTACTTTGATATCGGAAAGTCGCAAACTAGTTTGCGCCGCAAACCAAATCTATTCTGGCTTCCGCAGCGACTGCAGATCGATTCCCAACTGCTGGCACTTCTTATACAGGTGGCTGCGCTCCAAACCCAGCGCCCGCGCCACATTCGTCATATGAAAATTGTGGCGCCGAATTTCCGCCAGCATCACTTCCCTTTCGAACGCTTCCGTTCGCTCCGCCAGCGTGCCCGTAGCCGCTCCGGCGGCCGGGCCTTCCGATCCGCTCGACGCCGCATCCGAAGTCGGAAGAATCAGACGAACGTCGGCAGCGGTTATGTTTTCGTCCGCGGAAAGCAGGATGAGGCGCTCTACGACGTTTCGCAATTCGCGGACATTTCCCTGCCAGCCGTATTTTCGTAATTCGGCGATGGCATCCGCCGCGAAGATTTTTTCTTTCCAGCCGTTCTGCGCGGCCACTTGCCGCGCGAAATGAGCGGCGAGTTCTGGAAAATCTTCCGGGCGTTCCCGCAGCGGCGGCAGCATCAGCGGAAAAACATAAACGCGATGAAAGAGATCGCGGCGGAACGCATTCTGTTTCACTAGTTCTTCCAGATTCCGGTGCGTCGCCACAACGACGCGCACATTCACCTTGATGGGCTTATCCCCGCCGACACGCTCGACTTCGCCCTCTTCCAGCACGCGCAACAACTTCGCCTGCATCGACACGGGCATGTCGCCGATTTCATCGAGAAAGAGTGTGCCGCCGTCGGCCTGTTCGAACTTTCCCAGATGCTTGGCAGCCGCGCCGGTGAACGAGCCTCTCTCATGTCCGAAGAGTTCTGATTCGATCAATTCTGCGGGAACGGCCGCGCAATTTAGCGTGATGAATGGATGCTCTCGGCGCGGCGATTTTTCATGGATGGCGCGCGCAACGAGTTCCTTGCCGGTGCCGGTCTCACCAAGAATGCAAACGCGCGTCTCGCTCGCGGCAACCCGTTCAATCTGGGCAAAGAGTTTCGTCATCGCCGGGCCGGAACCCACCAGCTCATGTTTCCCCAAGCGATGACGCAACTCACGGTTTTCCTCCTCGAGCCGCGAGAGGCGCAAAGCATTTTCAACGGTTACGAGTAATTTGTCCGTCGAGAGAGGTTTTTCCAGAAAATCGAGCGCACCGAGCTTGGTCGCCTTCACCGCCATTTCAATATTTGCCTGCCCGGAGATAAGGACAACCGGGGTTTTCACGCCAGTCTTTTTCAAATCTTCGAGCAGCTCCAAACCGCTCCGGCCCGGCATCACGACATCGGAAAGAATCAGATCAAACGTTTCCGTGCGTAGAAGTTCGACGGCACGAGCCGCATTGTCACAAACCGTCGCTTCATGCCCGGCCAGGCGGAAGGCGCGCGAAAGCGATGCCAGCGTGTTCGGATCGTCGTCGACAACGAGGAGATGAGCTTTGCGCGGCAAGCGTGGGTCCTTTACGAAACGCTAATCGGAAGCCGCGGCCAGAGTCGAAGGCGCGCTCTTGGCTTCGGATGCCGCTTCGCGCGGCTTGGTAGTAACACCAGCCTGGCGCTGCGGCAAATCAATTCGAAACGTAGTGCCGCGGCCTTCGTCGCTCGTAACTGCAATACTGCCGTGATGATCGCTGACCACCGACTGCACGATGGCAAGTCCCAGCCCGGTGCCTTGCAGCTTCGTCGTGTAATACGGCGTGAAGAGTCGCGAGCATTCTTCCGGCGTCAGACCCTTGCCCGTGTCGGCCAGCTCGATTCGAACGTGACCATCGTGCTCCGAAGTTTTCAGCGTAAGCGTTCCACCAGCAGGCATGGCGTCGAGCGCATTCAGGACCAGATTCTGAAACGCCCGGTGGAGCAAATCAGGATCGGCATCAATTTCCGGTAAAGGCTCGGTCAAAAATAATTCCGGCGTGATGGTCGGTTTGCCCACTTCGTTAAATTGCGGTTCGAACAGGCGCACGGCGTTGCGCAGGGCTTCATTCACGTTGACGCGGACAAACTGTGGCGCCGGCATCTTTGAAAAATCGCTGAAACGGCTGACGATGCTGTTGAGATTGGAAAGCTCCGCTTTCAACGTGGCCGTTGATTCGTGGAAAACTTCCAGGAATTGTTTCGCGTCCAATTGCCGCGCCTTTTGCAGGTTCTCGATGGTGATCTGCATCGGGAACAGCGGATTGCGCAGCTCGTGCGCGAGCCGGCGCGCCAGTTCACGCCAGGCAGCGACGCGCTCAGTTTGCACGAGACGTTCCTTCTGCTGCGCAAGCGTTTTAGTCATGTTGTTAAAAGCCGAAGCAAGCTGACCGATTTCGTCACTCCCGCGCACCTCGATGCGTGTATCCCATCTTCCCCCGGCAACTTCGCGCGCGGCCTCGGCAAGCTCTTCCACCGGCTTGGTGATTCGCGCGGAAATCCAAAACGCGATCAGCAGTCCGATAAACAAAGCTCCCGCGCCAACCGCAGCAGCAATCTTCACGATCTTGTTCGTGAGCAAAACGAGTTCTTTGCGCGAGCT
>JBGQCW010000248.1:0-4007 GCA_041495565.1 Candidatus Acidiferrum sp. | reverse complement strand
CAGTTTTTTCCTTTTTGATTTCGTCGCTGCCCGCACCTCTTCTCCCGGCAGCACGTAGGGCACGAACACCGTGTTTCCGTCGGTGTGTGCCAATCCATTTCCTCCGTACACAAGCTTCTCAATCGATAATCTTAACTCATCAGCCATAAGAACGGTCCCATTCTGCAACTTTTCGCGTGGAAAAGAAAGATGCGCGCTTCTCGATACAAATTCAGGAAAAGTAGTAGAGACTCAACCGCGGCAACCCGAATTCTTCCAGCAGCCGTTTGTGGACGTATTGTTTCTCGACCATTGCCAGCTGCTCCGCCTTCATCCTCCGGCGGTACATCGCCAGTTGCGCGTCCACTTCTCGTCGGATTCCTAGCATGATCTCTTCCGTTGCGTAAGTCGTGAGCACGGTCTGCATCTTCTCATCCAATATGGTCAGCCGCCGCTCCAAATCTTCCAGATCCAGCGCGCCGGGCGAGTCCAGTAGAATGAGGCTGGCCTCAAGCGACACCGCAATTTCCCTCAACCTTCCGGCCATCTCCGGCTGCTGCGGCGAGTTTTTCTCGGCCGCTCGCCTCAATTCCCCGGCGTTCTTCGCGAAGTATGCTTTCAATTCATCCCGCGAAAAAACTTCGCGTGCCGCCGCATGTGCAGTCTTCGGCGCGCTGCCCGCGGCCGCTTCCTGCTGCTCTTCCGCCGCTTCCAGCACCGCGTCCGTGCAATAGGCCAGGCTCTTCAACGGCTTATTCGCCCCGCGTCGCGATCTCTGATAACTCTCGAACGCGTTGTCGATACCCTTCAACACGGCGTCCAGCGGCACGCCGGCCTTCTGCCACGCTTCCATGATCGCCCAGTCCAGCGGCGACACCAGCAGATGCGCCCCGCGCTTTTTCCAGAAATACGCTTCGATTTCCGTAAAGTAGTTGAAGTAGTTCCAGCCGTCCATTTCGATGGTTCGCGCGCCGCGGCTCTGTTATGGACTATGCCGCATTTGTTGCTTCTGCGCGCAGCCTAGCTCTGCGCATTTTTCAGCGGCGCAGTTGGCCGCGCTCCGTGAGTCTCCGCCACCGCGCTTTTCCCGTGTTCCGCTCCCTGATTTTTCTCCCAGATCAAGCGCAGCCCCGTCAGAGTCAGGAAATCATCCGTATGTTGAATGTGCTTCGATCCTTTCGCCACCAGCTTGGCCTGCCCGCCCGTCGCGACCACCTTCACGTTCTCACCCATTTCCTTTTTCATCCGCGCGAGCATCCCATCCACCATGTCCACCGCGCCGTAATACAACCCCGCCTGCATGTGCGTGATGGTGTTCGTCCCGATTACTTTTCCAGGGTCCTTGATTTCCACGCGCGGGAGCCTGGCTGCACGCGCGAAAAGCGCCTCCGAGGAAATCCCCAGCCCCGGCGCAATCACCCCGCCGAGATATTCGCCCTTCGCGGAAATCGCGTCGAACGTAATCGCCGTCCCAAAATCCACCACGATGCACGGCCCGCCGTACTTGTGAAAAGCCGCCACTCCGTTCACGATGCGGTCCGCGCCGACCTCCGAAGGGTTATCCACCAGCACGGCCATCCCGGTTTTCACGCCGAGCTCCACAAACATGGCCTTCTTGCCGAAATAAACTCGCGCCATCTCGGCAAGCGTCCAGTTCACCGGCGGCACCACGGAACTGATAATCACCCCGGTAATCGCATCGCGATCCAGCCCCGCCAGCGTGAACAGATTCCGCGTCAGCACACCGTATTCATCGACCGTCTGCTCGGGCGCCGTCGTCAGCCGCCAGTTTGCAATCAGCTCTTCGCCGCGAAAGACGCCCAGAACGGTATTCGTGTTGCCCACATCGATCGTAAACAGCATCTATCGCGCCTCCGCCACGTCGCCGGCAATGACGGTCATGACTTGCCCGTCGTCGCGTTGCACCTGCAGCAGACCCTCGGGCCCCAGTCCCGCCGTTGTGCCTGCGTAACTCTGGGTTCCATTCGTCACGCGCACGCGTTTCCCCTTCGCGTAAGTCGAGACCTCTTCAAATCTCGCTACGACACTCGCCACACCTTCGCGCAAGAATCGATTGTAGTCGCTCTCGAATTCACGCAGCAACCGCACCACCAGTTCCATGCGCGATTGCGCTTTGCCCGTCTCCACGCGCAGGGAAGTGGCCGTCTCCGCGAGCTCTCCCGGAAAGTTCTCCTGATTCACGTTCAGCCCGATCCCCACGATCACAAATCGAATCTGTCCTGGCTCGGCGTGCATCTCCGTCAAAATCCCACCCACTTTCTTTCCGCCAATGAGCAGATCGTTCGGCCACTTCAAGTCTACCGTCAGCCCCGTCACAGCCTGCACCGCCGAACGCGCCGAAAGCCCGGCCATCATGGTCAGCAACGGCGCCTGCACGGGCGCCAATCGCGGCCGCAACAGCAGTGTCATATAGATTCCCACGGCGCGATCCGAATGCCACACGCGTCCCGCCCGGCCGCGTCCCGCTGTTTGCTCCTCGGCCAGCACCACGGCGCCTTCCGCTTCGCCCGCGTGACCCAATTCCAGCGCCACGCGATTCGTCGAATCCGTCTTGAAAAAATGGTAGATGCGCTTCCCGAAAAGGCTGCCCTTCAGCCGCTGCCGCAGCATGTCCGGGGTGAGAATATCGGCAGTTTGTTCCAGAAAGTATCCGGTGGCGGGCTGGCCTTTCACCTTCACGCCCAAAGCGCGCAGGCGCTGCACCCAGCGCCACACCGTCGATCGCGAAACACCAATCTCTTTTGCGATCCTCGCGCCGCTGATCACGATCATGGAGTTTTCTGCCAGCAGCGTGAGCAGTCCCGCCAGCCGCCGGTCGGTTGTTCCTGGAAGAATGTCTTGAGTCATTGCGATGAAGGCGCCCGTTTTTGCGCCGCCCTAGCTTACGTTTCCTCGCTGCCGTCTACAAGCTGCCTCATCCAGAACTCTATTCGAGCTGCGACAATCGTTCCTGTAATTTTTGTAGCTCGATTCGTTGCTCGGCGAGCGTTGCTTCGAGCCCTTTGATGATTTTCTCTGGCGCCCGGCTCCGAAAGGTCACATCCCCGAGCTGCCTTTCTTTCGAAGCGATGGCCTTTTGCAGTCCTTCGATTTCCCTCTTCAGTCTCGCTTTTTCAGCGGTGGCATCCACCACATCCGAATAAGCAATGCGCACGTCAAACAGAGCCGTCGAGCGGACTGCCCCGGTTTTCGCTTCAAACTGCTGCCGCGGAACAATCCGCAGTTCCGACAGCACGGCGAATCTCGCAATTGCACCGAGATTCGCCTGGATCAGATTGCCTACAGCAGTATCACCCGTCGAGAACTCCGCCTGCACCTTCTTCTTCGGATCGAGCTTCAATTCTGCGCGAATCGTGCGCAGCGCGGTCACAACTTCCTGGATCAAAGCAACTTCACTCAGCGCCTTTGCGTTCTTCCAATTAGCTTGTGCCTGCGGAAATCGATCCAGCGCAATCGATTTCACTCCCACTTTTTGCGGCAATTGGTGCCAGAGCTCTTCCGTCAAAAATGGCATAAAAGGGTGCAGCAACCGCAGCGCTGCATCAAATGCCGCGAAAAGATTCTTCCACGCGGCAATCGCCCTCTCCCGGTCCACATTCTGCAGTTCCGGCTTCACCCACTCGATGTACCAGTCGCAGAAGTCTCCCCAGAAGAATTGATACACGCCCTGAGCGGCTTCGTGGAACCGGTAATTCGTCAACGCGTCGTTCACCAATTCAATCGTGCTCGCCAGCCGCACAAACAGCCACGCGTCCACCAGCGGAACTTGTCCACTCGCCGCGTACGGCGCTTTCGCGCGAACTTCCGGCGCGGCCAACTCTTCCAGCTTCGTCCCGCCTTCTTCAAACTTGTCCAGATTCACAAATAAAAATCGCGCCGCGTTCCAAATCTTGTTCGCAAAATTCCGCGCACCGGCCATCCGGTCAGCCGATAGAACGATGTCCGTTCCCGGCGCCGCCATGGACGCCAGGCAGAACCGCATCGCATCCGTTCCGTACTGCTGATTG
>JBGQCW010000247.1:0-4008 GCA_041495565.1 Candidatus Acidiferrum sp. | reverse complement strand
GCCGCCGCCCGCCTGTAGGGCCGTGCGTAGGGCCCCCGGGCGACTACCCTGACTCGTGCCGGGAATGGGATCGGCGATGGAGCTGGGGCTAATGGTTGTGGTGTTCATGAGGGCTTCCTTTTCTTGGCGGAGGGGGTACACCCCCGGGCATTTTGTATGAATATCAAAACAAAGGGATTGCGAAATTTGCAATTCGTAAGTGGATGAAAGGAAAGGGTTAACATTTTCTGGGATGAATGTGAGGTGAGAGCCAAAATGGGAATGAGAGCTGGGGCAGAGGGAACGACAGGTTCGGCGCGAGGCGTGGCCGTCTATCACAAGGGATATTACCATAGAAGTACCGTACTTGTCAAGATAAAGTTCAGGGAAATTTGGAAGTGATTGGCGGGGCAGGGGTTATGGCGAGGAAGGGAAAACTAGAAATTGGAAACTAGAAAGCAGAAAAAAGGCTGAGAAAGTGGGCCGGAGCCAAAGTAATGAAAATAAAGAGGCTAGCGAAAAGCAGCCCCACCCTTGCAAACCCCGCAAGGATGGCCACCCAAAGGCGTCTTTTCGGATCGAGGGTCGGCCACCCGCGGCGCGTATGGAGCACCCGGCAGACCATGGCCTGAATTCTGGAAAGATTTCCGCTACTACGGTTTGCAAACTCCCGCAAGCCCCCCGAAGTTCATTTCTTGGGAGGCCAAGGCGTAATCATCGAGACGCTGCTCTGATAGCTGCGGTACAGCTCTCCATGAAACTTCAAGAGGTCGCGCTCCTCGAGTTGAATGGCCACAAGAATGTAAGCCGTGGTCATGATCGCGAAGAAAAGATGTCCTGCGGTCATGGTCGGTGCGCTCCAGAACGCCACGATGAAGCCCACATAGAGAGGGTGCCGCACAAATTTATACGGCCCCGGTGTTCTAAAGCCAGCTGACTTAAACTCCTTGCCGGTAAAGGCGAACCACACCTGCTTCAGCCCGAACAGTTCGAAGTGATCAATCAGAAAGGTGCTGACCAGCACGATTCCCCACCCGCCGAGCGCAAGTACGTGCAAGGCTGTAATGCCCGTGGGATTCGCGACCTTCCACACCGGCCCCCCGATCGGCTCCCAGAAGCGGATCAACAGCAGCAGGGCAAGACTGGAGAACAAGACGTAGGTGCTGCGTTCTGCCGCCGAAGGGACCAGTTTTATCCAGGCACGCTTGAATCCCTGCCGCGCCATGATGCTGTGCTGCAATGCGAAAACGGACAGCAATCCAGCATCGATCAATAATCTGGTTAGCAACCGGCGCGCAAGCCCCTGTGGAGCTGCGTCCATCGTGTAGACAAACCAGATCGCATAAAGAAATGTGCCCAAGAAAATTGCGTAGCAGACAAGCCCGTATAGAAGAATCGCTAGTCGTTTCATTCGTCTCTCCAGTTGGATTTGGGGCCGTTGGAATTGGGTTGTATATATCACCAGACACTTAGGAGGGCAAGCTGTAACAGTCGTTTACGATGAAGTGCGGGCTACTGCTGGCGGCGAGGGCGGGGCAGGGGTTATGGCGAGGAAGGGAAAACTAGAAATTGGAAACTAGAAACTAGAAAGCAGAAACTAGAGAGTAAAGACTCGAAAGTCGAAATTAGAAACTCGAAGCTGGAAATGAGGAGGAGAGGAGATCGGAGTGCGGGGCCGGAGTCAAATCCATAAGAACAAAGAGGGTAGCGAAAAGCAGCCCCCGACAAGGTCGGAGCGCGCGGGAAGCAGTGATACCTTTTCTGTCCCGCGAAGGCATCCGGGACACAAAAGGCGTGCACAAACCGGAGAAAGGGATGCCCCACCCGGAGGCGTCTTTGCGGATCGAGGCGCGGCCGCCCTCTATGGTCATCCAATGAGCATGGATCGAGGTGTATAATCACGTTATGGCCAAGGATGTGATCCACATCTCGGAAGCGGAAGCGGCGAGCGACTTCGCGTCGCTGATGGCCCGGGTGCGTTCTGGCACCGAGGTGGTCATCGAAGACAACGCGCGGCCTGTTGCCATCGTTCGGCCCGTTGCAGAACCTTCCGTCCGTCTGCTCTCGGAATCACTTCGTCTCGCGCGTGAGCATGGCTCAACCGTGACGCTCGATGGAGACTTCGGGCGCGATCTCGAAGAGATCATCAACAGCCATCGTGAACCGCTCAGCCCGCCCACATGGGACTGATTCTCGACTCCAGTGTGGTTATCGCCGCCGAACGGCGAGGAGACACAGTCGAACGGCTGATTGAGCGAGTCGTGAGTGTGGCCGGGGACCAGGACGCGGCGCTTTCCGCCGTGGGCCTGACCGAACTCATCCATGGCGTCTATCGAGCGCAAACACCACAGATGCGTGTTCGCCGTGAAACCTTCCTGCACGAACTACTGGCCGACTTGACGGTGTATCCCTACACGAAAGAAACCGCGATGCTGGCGGGCAAGATCGACGGGGAGCAGCAGAGTCAGGGCGTGGTGATCCCGTTCGTAGATTTGCTCATAGGCGCGACGGCGTTGTCCCTCGGCTTTTCAATGCTGACAGCGAATCTCCGTCACTTTCAGAAAATCCCCGGTCTCACGGTCGTGCAACTCTAGACGCAGAACTGCCCCGGGGCGTCTTTGCGGATCGACGGGCGGCCACCCGCAACGAGAAGGAATGGCAAAGATGATGATTGGAGTACCCGAAAAATACGCACTGGAAGTTAGCTCGCCGACGCCGATCGCATCCGGGCGCCAGCATGAGCAATACCTGTCCGTCCTGGACAAACTGGCGAGTAAAGAACATCCAACAACGGAAGAAGAGAAGTATGCTGATCAGCTCTGAGCAGATACGATGAAGTGACTGCTGCAAGCGCTCTAGCATCCCTATCCGCAATGCAGATGCATCGATCGTCGATTACCGGGACTCTCTCGCTACCGCCCATTGCAAAAGTATATTCTCTTTGTGTGACGGTGTTAGCGGCGATTTATTGGAGCGTGGAGCTGGGCGAGGACGCAAGTTCCACATGCGGGGCGGGTAGCGGGGGCCGCGCATGAATAGCGAAAAAGGCCTGTGGTAGACTTTCACGGCCATGACCAGACCGTTGAATGTCGTCCAACTGGAATGTTCTGCCTGCGGAAACAAATACGAAGCGTCCGTCGAGCAGCACCTCTGCACCTGTGGGAAGCCTCTTCTGGCGCGGTATGACCTGCGTCGGGCCGCTACCACTCTTAACCTCGAAAATCTAAAAACCCGCCCGTGCACGCTCTGGCGCTACGCCGAGGTGCTTCCGAACGATCCTCCTGTCTCGCTCGGCGAAGGAATGACCGCTTTAGTTCACGCCAAACGCCTTGGCGCGTCAATTCGTTGTGGACAGGGGAGCTTGCAGCGCCTCTACGTCAAAGACGAGGGATTGAACCCCACGGGCTCCTTCAAAGCTCGTGGCATGACCGTAGCCGTCACCCGCGCAAAACAGCTTGGCGCGAGAGCCTTGGCCGCTCCCACGGCCGGTAACGCGGGGGGCGCGCTCGCCGCCTACGCCGCCGCCGCGGGAATCCCCGCAGTCATCGTGATGCCTGCGGATACTCCCATCGCAAACGTTATGGAGTGCCAGGCGTTCGGCGCGAAAGTCGTTAAACTTGCCGGCTTGATCTCCGATTGCGGCAAATACGTCGCGGAGCACAAGGACCGCGAAGGCTGGTATGACGTTTCCACATTGAAAGAGCCTTATCGCGTGGAAGGCAAGAAAACCATGGGCTACGAACTCTGGGAGCAATTCGAAGGGAAGCTCCCGGACGTAATCCTCTATCCCACGGGAGGCGGCGTGGGTTTGATTGGCATGTGCAAAGCTTTCGACGAGATGCAGGAGATGGGCTGGATCGGCGCCGAACGCCCTCGCATGGTGTCGGTCCAGGCCGAAGGTTGCGCTCCTATTGTCAAAGCCTGGGAAGCGCACCAGAATTCTGCCGCCTTCTTTCCGAATGCCGCGACGATTGCTTCCGGCTTGCGCGTTCCCGGCCCGCTGGGCGATCTTCTGATCTTGAGCATGCT
>JBGQCW010000246.1:0-4016 GCA_041495565.1 Candidatus Acidiferrum sp. | reverse complement strand
CGGCGACCGGCACCATGCCGATGAAATGGCCGTCGAGGCCATGCGCAAGACGTTGGACTCGGTGGAGATCGACGGAACAATTGTGATCGGTGAAGGCGAGCGCGACGAAGCGCCGATGCTGTACATCGGCGAAAAGGTCGGGCTGGCGGCACACGCGCCGAAGGCCTTGTTTCCGCAAGTGGATATCGCCGTGGATCCGCTGGAGGGAACAAACCTTTGCGCGATGGGTGCGGCGAATTCGATCGCGGTGCTGGCGGCGAGCGAGCGCGGCGGATTGCTGCACGCGCCCGATCTGTACATGGAGAAGCTGGTCGTGGGGCCATCGTGCAAGGGCGCGGTGGACCTGGATGCGCCGGTGGCCGACAACTTGAAGGCCATTGCCAAGCGGCTGGACCGCGACGTCGAGGATCTCGTGGTGATCGTGCTGGACCGCCCACGGCACGAAAAGCTCATCGAAGAGATCCGGGCCGCGGGTGCGCGCATCCGGCTGATCGGCGATGGCGACCTTTCGGCGGGGATTTCCGCGGCTGTGATCGGCACGGGCGTGCACGCGGTGATGGGCACCGGCGGCGCGCCGGAAGGCGTCTTAACTGCGGCGGCGCTGCGCTGCTTGAACGGGCAGATTCTTGCGCGGCTGGTGGTCAGCAAACCGGAGGATGCCGAGCGCCTGGCAAAAATGGGCGTGAAAGATCCGAAGCGCGTTTACGACACCGAAGACTTGGCGCCCGGCAAGAAAATGATTTTCGCGTGCACGGGCGTGACGGACGGAAACCTGCTGAAGGGCGTGCGTTTTTTCGGCGAAGGCATCCGCACCAGTTCCATGATTTTGACGCTGGACGACCGGCAAGTGCGTTTCATCGATTCCGTGCATTTGGAAAAGCGGCCGGATATCAAAGTGCGCTTCAACTGAGAACGATGTAGCACCGCCCGGACGCGCCCGATTTCAGGATCCACGAAGTCTGGAGCAGGGAGAAGGATTCTCAGTGCTGGTCGCCGGTGATGGCCAGAAAGACGCGGTCATCGACGGCGACGGAGCGCGTGAAGAGAGTGGCCGCGTTTCCGCCCGCGATAGCGACGTGTTTGGCGTTACCGCTCAAGGCGGGGCCCGCAGGTTTTGAGCCGCTTCCCGCGCCATCACCCGGCTGAAGCGAAATGCGCATCGTCTTCGGCGTGCAGTTGGGCGCTCCGAGGCAGGTATCGCGGATGAAAACTTGGCGGTAGCCGCTGTTGATTGCACTCGCCCGCGTCTTCGTCTCAACAGAAGTCCGATTCGACGAGTGACTCGGCGTAATTGTGAGAAACGCGACAAACCGTCCCGAGGAACTTACGGAAGGCAGGATGCTTTCCGTTCCCACCAGCGCGCCGTTCGAATCGGCGGAGATGAGACTTGTCGAGGCATTGCACGATTCTCCCGCGCCCGCGCAGGTATCGCGCAGATAGACTTGCCGCCCCGCAGGAGCATTTTCGATCACGTTGGTTGCCGCGGAGCTGAACGCGACATAGCGTCCATCGGAACTCATCGAAGGCGCGTGGCTTTCGTCGTTCGCAGCGCTGCCGTCCGCTGCCACAGACAGCAAAGTAGTGCGCGGCTGGCAGCCTGCTGCCGCACCTTCGCAGGTGTCCCGCAGAAAAACCTGCGCGTGCTCGTTCTGTACCGCAATGTAGGCAACGTAACGGCCATCGAGGCTCACCGCCGGTGTTTCTTCCGCGACCAGCGCTGCGGCTGTTGCACTTGCCGATGCGGGTGCGGTGCATGGGGCTGCCGCGCAAATCGTGAACGTCTGCGAAACGCTCGAGCCACCGCCTCCGCCGCCGTTGCAAATCGTCGTGCAACCCGGTGGGGCCGAGGACCCCGGATTGAAAACCGTGACGCTGGCTGCGCCTGCGGTTGCGAGGAGCGAGACCGGGATCGTGGCTTGTATCTGAGTGGAAGTCGTGTTTCCCGCGGTCAATTTCGTCGTCGTTGCTCCCGCAGTCCAATTCACCTGGGAAGCTTGCGTGGGATCCGAGTTTGAGAGAAAGTTGGTGCCGGCCAATGAGATGCTCACAGGCATCGTCGCGGCCCCCGCAACCGCAGTGTTCGGAGTGATGCCGGTAAGGGTCGGCTGCGGATTCGGCGGTGGATTGATGATGAACGCGATCGGATTGGAGAGCCCGTTGCGCCCGGCGCCGTAGGCGGGACTCAGAGTGATGATGGTGGCAACCCCGGAATTCGCCACCAAAGCCTTAGGAACTGTTGCTGTAGCGATGCTCCCCAGTATGTTTCCCGCACTGTCGGTAGGAAGGGTCGTAACGAGGGTCTTCCCATTCCACTGCACGACCGTCCCCTTCACAAAGGTGCCGCCGTTTACGGTCAGCGTAAAATCACTTGTTTGGCCGGCGCTGATGACCGACGGGGAAATCGAGATGATCGTGGCACCCGTGTTGTTCTGAAAGGTGTTGCCATAATCATTGCAACCCGCTACCGCGAGCACCGCCACTACAGCGACAGCCAACGCTGTCCAAGACCGCTTCATTGATACTCCTTGATCTTTTCTGGCGACCCCGACCGAGTCAGGGTTGGCCTGTTTCGGCGGACGGCGGGGAACCCGCGGCGCCAGCGTACTTTGGGGGTGAGATGCCAAAATCGCGCTGCGCGTTGACCGCGACAGCGCCGCGGGTCCATCAAGCGTAGACCGGCCCTCCTACACCCCTGTTCCAGGCCGTAGTTGCCCAAATCTCAGGGCTCACGCAACCCTACATGCTTACCATCCTGGCGGGGATAAGGTCAATGCGCATTCCGGCCGCGCCGGGAACACGATCGGGTGGCCAGATGGAGTTCCACGACAGTGGCTCAGCGGTCGCTTCTTGTAGCGCTGCCGCGGAGCGCTTCCATCGACACGCGCACCAGCTCTTGAACACGCGCCTGGCACTCCGCGTCCTGCACCGCCAAGGCGCCCGCTGCCCGGTAGGAGACCAGCGCCTTCTCCTTTCGGCCAAGCTTTGCATAGAGGTCTCCACGCGCCAGTTGAAAAAGCGGATTGGTCGGATATTTTTCGGCCAAAGGACCGATGACGGTCAGGGCTTTCTCATATTGCTGATCGTACCGATGCAAATTCAGCGCGAGGTAAAAGCGCGCCACATTGGGCGTCAGAACACCCTGGGCGATGGCCTGTTCGAGGAGGCGCACGCCCTCCTGCTTCGATCCTCCGGGTATCCCCATAAAAAATCGGAAGAACCGGGCCAGCGCGCTGAGCGTGTCCACGTAATAATTGTAGAGGCCCAGGCCCATATCGGCGTCGGCGAGATTCGCATCGAGAGTCTTGGCACGCACGAAATGATCGCGCGCGCGCACTCCGGCGCGGGCCGCGTTGCGATTTTCCCCGCGCAGGGCGTAAAGCCGCGCCGCGGTTGCGTCGGCCATTCCCGCGTAGAGCTGCATTTCAGCAGTTTCGTGCTGCTTACTCTGCGCTTCGGCCAGAGACGAAGCCTTTGCGGCCAATTGAAAATAGCGCTGGTCCGCTTCGAGCTTTGGGCGGCGCCGCGCGTCGCTCATGCCATATTTGAAATCGGCCGACGTACACCAGATTTTCCACCACAGCGCTTCCGTTTCGAGCAGATATCCCAGAGGATGCTCGGGGCGTTCTACTTCCATGCCCTTTGCGACTGCCACCGCTCCAGCAATGTCGAAGGAGTAGATCTTTTCGAGAACGACTGGCGTCTCGGGTGGCAGGGCGAGCTTGTTGGCAGCAGCAGGCAGGGCAAAACTAGAAGACAGAACGAGAAAAACCATCCAAGCGTGGCGGCATGCTCGCATCGAAGCTATAACTCATCTCTGAAGAAAGTATTGCGCAAGATCCGTCACTATGCCGAACGAGTTTAAGCTGTTCGACGAGAGTTGCAAACCGAAATGGCCGCGAGGGAAGAATCTGCGATAGGCGGGGCGCGGTGCATTTGCTATTCTCGGCGGACCGATGACGACCGGTGACAAGTCGGAAGGCATGGCGCTGGAGCGCGGACTGGGCCTGAAAGAGGCG
>JBGQCW010000245.1:0-4027 GCA_041495565.1 Candidatus Acidiferrum sp. | reverse complement strand
CTCCGCGCTGCGCTACGGCTATACCGCCCTTGGGGACACCGTGAATCTCTCCTCGCGCCTCGAAGGGCTCAACAAAGACTACGGCACGCACATCCTGGTCAATGAAACGACATATAAGGCAGCCAAGGAGGGGGGCTTCGTCTTTCGCGAGGTGGACCTGATTCGCGTAAAGGGCAAGCTGCAACCGGTGACGATTTACGAGCTCATCGGCCACGCGGGCGAAAACTCGGTCTACGGCACCCCGGACGAAGTGCGCGCTCGCGTCGAACTCTTCCAGCAGGCTCGCGAACTCTACCGCAAGCGCCAGTGGGGAGAAGCGCAGAAAACATTCCAGGTTATCCTCGATAAGTGGCCTGATGAAGGCCCGTCGCGCACCTACTGGAAACGCTGCCAGGACTATCTCTTCGACGAACCGTCCTCTGGATGGGACGGCGTTTTTACCATGACGCACAAGTAGCAAGTGCTTTTGTACCTGCGGCCTGTGTCCCTCTCGGTCCCTCTCGTCCGTCCAAACTGAAGTCCAAATTGGATGGAGCCTTGCTTGTGCCCTATGTCAGAATGCGGGCATCCAATCGGCAAAGGGATGAAAAGGCTATTCCCCATTGGGGCTTCTAACCGATACGCTGCGCGAGACTTATGTTCTGTTGCGGCCAGATTTCGACTGCTGGGGTGTTGGCTCTCGTGTGACCTTGGCCACGATTGGCATGAGACCGGGATTTCCGCGATACTTCCCACGGGAGCAACGGCCGTACCCAAAGAAACACGGCCGGGAATCTAAGAAGAAGCAGGACGAGAGAGTAAGCCGGCGTGAACTGGTTCGCAGTGGATCGCTCCTCCCGCTTGAAGGAATGAACTAAGACGATATGTGGATTGTCCGACTGGCGCTTGCGAGACCCTACACTTTTATCGTGCTGGCGCTCGCGATTCTTTTGCTTACGCCCGTGGTGCTCCTGCGCACGCCGACGGATATTTTCCCGGAAATCAACATCCCCGTTGTAAGCATCGCGTGGAGCTACTCCGGCCTGTCACCCCTCGAGATGGAGCAGCGGGTTACCTCCATCGTCGAGCGCGGCATCACCACAATGGTGAACGACGTCGAACATCTGGAGTCGCAATCGCTGCCCGGAATGTCGATCATCAAACTCTACTTTCAGCCGAGCGCGAACATCTCCACCGCGCTGGCGCAATCGGCGGCAGCTTCGCAGACCATGTTGCGGTTTCTTCCGCAGGGCATTACGCCGCCCCTGGTGATTATCTATTCGGCTTCCACGGTACCCGTCATCCAGATCGGGCTCACCAGCGATGTGATGAGCGAGCAGCAGCTCTTTGACTTTGGTACGACCTTCCTTCGGCCACAGCTGACCACCGTTCCGGGTGCGGCGCTTCCCTGGCCCTACGGCGGAAAGCAACGCTTCATCTCCGTGGACATCGACACGGCGGCACTGCAGGCCAAAGGGCTTTCTCCCGTGGACGTCGTGAATGCGATGAACGCGCAGAACCTCATCTTGCCGACGGGAACCGCAAAACTCGGACCGCTTGAGTACGCCGTGGAGATGAACGGCAGCCCTCGGACCGTGGCGGAGCTCAACGATCTGCCGGTTAAGACCTCCAACGGCACGACGATTTACATGAAGGATGTGGCTCACGTCCGCGACGGCAACTCCCCGCAAACCAACGTGGTCCGGGCAAATGGCCAGCGCGGTGTGTTGATGAGCATTTACAAAACGGGCGGAGCTTCGACGCTGGAAGTCGTTTCCCGCGTCAAAGAGGTATTGCAGTACTACTCTTCTACCTTGCCCGAAGGGTTGCACCTCACCATGTTCTTCGACCAGTCCCTCTTCGTGCGCGCGGCGATTCAGGGCGTGATTCGAGAGGCCCTGATTGCGGCTTGTCTCACGGCGGTAATGATCCTGCTGTTCCTCGGCAACTGGAAAAGCACCCTGATCATCGCGATTTCGATTCCTCTATCCATCCTGGTAAGCGTGATCGCACTCAGCGCGCTCGGCCAAACCATCAACATCATGACTCTTGGCGGCCTTGCTTTGGCCGTTGGCATCTTGGTTGACGACGCGACGGTGGAAATTGAAAACATCAATCGCAACCTGGCGATGGGCAAAGAAACTATGCAGGCCATCCTCGACGGCGCGCAGCAAATCGCAGTCCCCGCGTTCGTCTCGACCATCTGCATTTGCATCGTCTTTATCCCCATGTTTTTTCTCTCCGGCGTGGCGAAATTTCTCTTCGTACCGCTGGGCGAAGCCGTGATTTTCGCCATGCTCGCTTCGTACTTCTGGTCGCGGACCATCGTGCCCACTCTGGCGATGTATCTCCTGAGTTCGGAGGACGAGTACCACGCGGTAGAACACCTCGGCGAAAAAATGGGCTTCTTCCGCCGCTACCAGCAGGGCTTCGAGCGGCGCTTCGATGAATTCCGCAAGGGTTACCGGCAGGCATTGTCGGTGGCCTTGCAACATTCGAAGCTTTTTGCCATCTGCTTTCTCTGCTTCTGCGGGCTTTCGGCGGGTCTCGTTTTTGTGCTCGGCCGCGATTATTTTCCCACTGTCGACGCCGGCCAGATCCGCCTGCACATGCGCGCGCGTTCCGGGCTGCGCATTGAAGAGACGGCCCGCCTGGCGGACCAGGTGGAGCGTGCGATCCAGGAAACAATTCCCCCAAGGGATCTAGTCACCCTGCTGGACAACATCGGCTTGCCTTACAGCAGTATCAACCTGACCTACAGCAATGCCGGCACGATTGGGACTTCGGACGCAGAGATTCTGGTGCAGTTGAAGAAAGAGCGGGGAAAGTCGACCGAAAGCTACATCAAAGAACTGCGCGAGATTCTGCCGCAGCGATTTCCGGCAACGCAATTCTTTTTTCAGCCGGCGGACATCGTTTCCCAGATCCTGAACTTCGGGATGCCGGCGCCCATCGACGTGGAAATCATGGGCCAGAACCAGGCTGGGAATTATCAGATCGCGGAAAAACTTGCGAACCAGATCCGGCACGTACCTGGCGCCGTGGACGTCCATGTTCAGCAGTCGTTCGACAATCCGACCATCCACATGGATATCGACCGCGCGCGCGTCCAGTCGGTGGGATTGCAGACGCGGGACATTGCGCAGAATCTGCTCGTTTCGCTGAGCTCCAGCTTCCAGACGGCTCCCACGTTCTGGCTGGACCCCAAGAACGGGGCTACGTATCAGGTCGCCGTGCAAACGCCGCAGTACAAGATCGATTCGGTTCAAGCGCTGGCGAATACGCCGGTCACCGGCAGCCTGGCAAATACGGCACCGCAAATCCTGGGGAACTTGGTGAGCATGTCCTCGGCCATGCGCCCCGCGGTAGTTTCGCACTATAACATTCAGCCGTTGATCAACGTCTACGCCTCCGTGGACGGACGCGATCTCGGTGCGGTGGCGGATGAAGTCACAGCGCGGGTGAATGCCATCGAGAAGGACCTGCCTCGCGGCAGCCACATCACCATCCGTGGCCAAGTACAAACGATGAAATATTCTTTTACCGGTCTCGGGCTCGGACTGATCGGGGCAATTGTCTTAGCCTATCTCCTGATCGTCGTGAATTTCCAGTCCTGGCTGGATCCGTTTATTATTATTACCGCGCTTCCCGGCGCGCTCGCCGGCATCTGCTGGATGCTTCTGCTGACCCGCACGACGCTCAATGTGCCGTCGCTAATTGGCGCAATCATGTGCATGGGCGTGGCCACGGCCAACAGCATTCTGGTAGTCTCCTTCGCCCGCGAGCAGATGCAGGAAGGCAAGAACGCGCGGGATGCTGCGCTGGAGGCGGGATTTACCCGCATTCGTCCCGTGATCATGACGGCGCTGGCGATGATCATTGGCATGGTTCCCTTGGCGATCGGGCTTGGCGAGGGCGGTGAACAGAATGCCCCGCTCGGCCGTGCGGTGATCGGCGGTTTATTTTTTGCGACTTTTGCGACGCTCTTTTTTGTGCCCGCTGTTTTCTCCATTCTCCACGGGCGTCGTGAACGGAGAAGGAACTTGGG
>JBGQCW010000244.1:0-4029 GCA_041495565.1 Candidatus Acidiferrum sp. | reverse complement strand
CGGTTTTTTCACCGTGCAGGTTGGCGCCTTCCGCGACCGCGCCAACGCCGAGCGTCTCCGCGACCGCCTTGCCGCCTCCTACTCGCCTATCTTCATTCAGCAATATGATTCTCCCGACGGCATGTTTTATCGCGTGCGCGTCGGCAAGATCTCCGGCGAGGACGCCGCGCACAAGTTCGGCGAGCAACTCCGCGACCGCGGAGGTTTTACTCCGCTGGTTACGCGATTGGACGAAGGCACACCCGCAGGAGGGAACCGATGAGCGCCGATTGTCTGTTCTGCAAGATTGCCGCGAAGAAGATTCCCTCGAAGATCGTCTATGAAGATCCCGATCTCTTCGCGTTCGAAGACATCAGCCCACAGGCGCCCACGCACATCCTGATTTGCCCGCGCAAACATTTCGAATCGCTGACCGACGCTGCGCCGGAGGATCAAGCTGTACTTGGCAGGTTGCAGCTGGTCGCCGCGCAGCTTGCTCGCGAACGCAATCTCCTCGAAGGCTACCGCACCGTCGTAAATAGCGGCCGCGGCGCCGGCCAGTCCGTTTTCCATCTCCATTTACACTTGCTCGGCGGCCGCATATTCCGCTGGCCTCCGGGATAGCCGTAGAGTGAATGCTTAGTCGGGCGCCAATCCAGGAGAAGCTTTAGCGGGGCATTTTAGAGATGCACAGAGCACAGGCTGAAGCCTGTACTACCAAGTCCTCATTCGTAGCGGAGGGCGATCATGGGATCGACTTGCGCGGCGCGACGGGCCGGGAGCAGGCAAGCAGTCAGCCCGACCACAATCACGAGGACCACGACGGCAGCGAAGGTCGACGGGTCCGTCGCCGATACCCCAGAAATTTGGCTGGCGAGAAAGCGTGTAAGCGCATAGCTGGCGAGGAGACCAGTAAGAATTCCTGCCGCGACCAGACGGAAACCGTTGAGAAGCACCAGGCGCAAGATATTTATTTGTTGGGCGCCGAGAGCCATACGAATCCCGATCTCGTGAGTTTGGAGCGAGACGGTGTATGCCATCACGCTGAATATGCCGATGACCACCAGGACCAGTCCGATGCTTGCGAAACTCGCGAGGGTGACGAGCTCGAATTGCGGCCCACTGTAGAACTCTCGGAGCGCACCTTCCAGCGTGCCGGGCGTAGCAATCTGCACACCTGGATCGAGAGCACGTACTTCCTGTCCGACGTTTTTCAACACTGAGTTTGGATCCACGGCGGTCCTGGCCATAAACGTTCGCCAGTTATATCCCGCAACACTATAAGGAACGAAAGCGTGCGGGAAAGCCTGCCAGGATGGGTTGTCATGGCTTCGTGTCTTGTAGTCACGCACGATGCCAACAATTTCGAAATAAGTGTCATGCGGCGCGTCCAGAAAGGCCATGTCGAGATATTGCAATTTGACCTTGTGGCCGATTCGTTAGGGAAGTACAGGCGAGAAAATGCTTCGTTGACGACCATCACATCTCGCGCCGCGTTCACATCGTCTTCGGAGAAAAACCTGCCGCGAACCAAGGGCAAGCCGAGTGTTTCGAAGAAGCCTTCGCTGCACATCTCGAACCGGGTTTCCCAACGTTCGCTGTGGGGCTTGCCGGGAATAATTGTGTCGCTGGATTCGTACTGCAGCGGTGGCGGCTCAACAAATTCAGCAACGGAGGTCACGCCCGGGAGCGCCCGCAAACGGTCGAGGAGTTGACGCGTCAGCGCATTTTTCCTCACTCGTGAGCCGGGAACGTCCGTGTTATACGTCGGGGGCAAATTGAGCACAAAGTAGAGAACATTTTTCGGATTGAACCCGAGGTCCACGCGCGTGAGAACAAGGAAGCTGCGCATCAAAAGACCGGCGCCAATCAGTAGGATAATCGACAGAGCAACTTCGCTGACCACTAAACCGGCGCGGAGCTTGCCGTGCCGAAAACCTCCCCCAACGCCTTTGCTGCTGCCCGTCAGACGCGGCTGCAAATCGCCGCGGACGACGTGAAGCGCGGGTGCAAGACCGCAGAGGATCGTGGTCAAGATGGTGACGCCCAGGGCCACAAGAAGGACCGGCGCGTTCAGGCGAATCACGGTTTCGTCGGGGAGGGCGCCGGCGGGAATGAGTGCGACGACTACTTTTAAACCGAAGTATGCCAACCCGCAGCCGGCTCCGGAGGCGGCCACGGCGAGTACGAGACTTTCCACCAGCAACTGCCGGATGAGGCGGCCTCGAGTTGCGCCCATAGTCGCGCGCATAGCTATTTCACGTTCGCGAGTGGTAGCTCGAGCCAGCAAGAGGTTTGCGACGTTGCTGCAAGCGATCAAAAGCAGCAGCGAGACAGCAGCGATCAAGGCGTAGAGCGTCTTCTTGAAGCCTCCCATTAGGCTGTCGAGCAGCGACTCCGGCACGATCGCGAACTTGTCCTCCGGAAATGTTTGTTCCGGGAAGAACCCATCCGCGTTTGGCTTATGCATGTGGTGTGCGATGGCATCGAGGTCCGTTCCGGCAGTTTGCACGCTGACACCGTGCTTGAGGCGGCCCATCACCTGGAAGAAGCGGGATGCTAGCAGGTCGGGAGTGACTGGCAGCCAGAAATTCTCGCCAAAAGCGTTGGACCGGCGGGGCATGAAGTTGAACTGCGCGGGCATGATTCCGACAAGAGTTGTTGGCTTGCCGTCCAGAATAAAGATTGTCTCGAGGATTTTAGGATCGCCACCAAACTCTCGCTGCCAGAGCTGGTAATTCATCACGAATACTGGCGGAGCACCAAGTCTGCCATCTTCCTCCGAGATCGTGCGTCCCAGGAGGGGTGGAACTCCTAGGTAATCAAAGGCGTTGGTTGACACCATCGTGCCGAAGGGGAAATAACGAGTCGATTTGCCGTCGTTGTATGTGGGGCGAAAGCCGGCGTAGAGGATGATGTCTTCAAACACATGATTCTGCTCGCGAAAGGCACGAACCTCCGCGGGAGAGAAGTAAATGCCAGCGTTTGATGGGTCAACTCGTGCAAAGATTTGTCTACTAACAACAACAGACCTCGCGAAGTTTTTGTAAGGAAGCGCATTAAAGAACACGTTGTAGACGACGCTAAATACGACAGTCGATGTACCAATGCCGAGGGCTAACGCGAAGATAGCGATGAGGGCGAAGCGGTGGTCTTTGTGAAGGTTGCGGAAAGCGTAGCGGAAATTGCGGAGGAGATTATCGAGGTGGGTTTCCCAACGGGTGTCGCGGACTTCTTCTTTGACGCGTTCGAGGCCGCCGAATTCGAGGCGGGCGCGGCGGCGGGCTTCTTCGGGAGGCATTCCGGCGGCTATGTATCCGGCGATTTGTTGTTCGAGGTGGAAGCGGAGCTCTTTGTCGAGCTGATCCTCGCTGCGGGACTTGTGAATGAGGCGATAGAGCCAGTTCATGATGGGACTCCTATTCGACGGTGCGAAGGATCAAGGCGACGGCATCGGAGAGGCGCTCCCAATTGAGCAGTTCGGTCTCCAACTGCTTTCGGCCTTTCCTGGTGAGCGTGTAGAATTTCGCTTCGCGCCCGGTGTCCGATTCTTTCCACTCGGCTTGCAGCCATCCGCGATCTTCCAGGCGGTGGAGCGCGGGGTAGAGCGAACCCTGATGGACCTGGAAGAAATCTTTTGAGATTTGCTGGATGCGCTGAGAGATGGCGTAGCCGTGAATCGGCCCGAACGCCACGACTTTCAGAATCAACATGTCGAGCGTGCCCTTGAGGAATTCCGATTTTTCCTGGGTCATGTGGGTACCTAGAACTTCTTCCCTTACACCTAGAAGTTCTACCTATATGCCCGATTTATCCGGCTGTCAAGCAGAACTGTCGCCGGCCTTCGGCCAGCTTTGTCGATGGTGTGGCTCAAGCTAAGATAGGGGCCGCTCTTAGGAGGAGTTCATGCGATTACGGCACTCGCTTTCGTCAGCGCTTCCGCTCGTCATCGGAATTGTAGTTTGCGCCGGGCTACCATTTGTTGCCCAGGCCCAGCAATCTTCGGTAGCTCCGGCCGGAGGAAAAGCTCTCACCGTGGAGCGCATCTAT
>JBGQCW010000243.1:0-4048 GCA_041495565.1 Candidatus Acidiferrum sp. | reverse complement strand
CGAAAGCCGAGATTCAGCAGGCGGTACCACACCGCCGCCGTCGATTTGTGGTCGCTGAAACCCACAATCTCCATGTAGTCGAGTTTTCCCAGCGCCACATCAATAGGGAGTTCATCCGTGATCCGCTGCGGCGGATTCGCAAACGGATCAGGCACTTCGTCAAACGGATGCACCGCTCCCACGAGTGCGCCCTGCGCGTGCGCCATGTCGTACACATCCGCGTTCATCGGATATAAACTCGCCGCCGCCGTGTTCGGATACCCCGCATACCCCGGCAACAAAAGATGATCCTTGAGATTTAGCAGTCCCCGGTGCCCCCAATAACTCGTATGAAACTCCTGCCCGTGTACAGACAGCACATTCTGATCGCCCTCGACCGGCCTTCCTCTGTAAGCGATATCCGGAAAGCGCTGCTCCTTATTGACAATCAAATTGTTTATGATCTCCAGGCCTTCTGCCTCCGCCTGATTGCGAAGATTCGAGGGCTCGTTCACATAAGTTCCCCCATAGTTCATGTGAACATGCAAGTCGCCGCTGATCCAGTGGCCTTCGGTTTCCTTGCGCCAGTCAAGCGCCTTCAGCTCGATCCTCACCTCTGCGCTTTCGCCGGCCTTCAACGTTATGGTTCGCCGTTCGGGCTGATATTCGAAACCCTTCATCACTTCAATCGTCACCTTTCCAGGTGGCACATCAATCGCGCGATCCGCAGAGCCGGATTCCCTCTGCTCGTGAAAGTAGTGTGCTTCGTAGCGCGTCTTGCGGCGATCAAACCCATCATCCGCGTGAACCCAACTATTTTTGGGCGACCAGAAGCGGCCACTCTCGTCAGTGACTGAAATCCGTGCTATTCCCGAGCTTGTCGAGGCATCACTCACCGAGACCTCAAGATGCGCCTGCGGATGCACATACTGTCGCTCTTCGGCGGCCAGCTCCAGCTGGTGGCCCCCCGGAATATCCTGAAGCCAGAGTCGAGTGTTGCCGCTTCGATTGGAAATGAATGCCAATTGTTTTCCGTTCGGGGACCATCGAACATAGGTCTCGTCCCACCCGTTGCTGGGCTTTGGGTAGTAATCCCCCGAATCCTTATCTTCCGACGCATAGGAAATGGGGAATGCATCGCCGCCGTTAGCGGGCATTACCCACAACTGGTGCCATTGGCGGCCAAGGTAAGAGCTGTACACCATGCGCGAACCGTCCGGCGAAAAATCCGGCCGCGCCTTCCAATTCGTTTCCTCGTAGTGAATCTCACGAGCCTCCGCGCCCGGCTCCGCTTTCATGCGCCAGAAACCGCCCGTTCCGTGAATGCGTCCTTTGTTCGAAATGAACAGAATTTCCTGGCCATCTCTCGTCCACACGGGGCTGATTTCCATGTCAGATGCGCTGTAGTAGTAGCGAGGAAGAGCGCTCTTCGTCTCGCCCGTTAGCCGCAGCACGTTCTCTAGCTTTCCGTCCCGCACATCGGCCCGGAAAATATGAAACCGCTTGTTGTAGGACGTCGATACGAATGCGATTCGCTTCCCGTCGGGAGACCAGCGCGGTTCCACGTTCACCGCGCTGCCGCTTGTGAGTTGTTCCGTCCTTCCCGTCGCCAGGTCCAGCAGCCAAAGTTCCATCGCATCTTTTTGGTACGAAACGTACACAACGTTTTTTCCGTCTGGAGACCAATCCGGCTGGTAGTCGTATCCGGGCCCATCGGTCAACTGCTGCGTCGTTTTCGAATCGATCTTTTGCCGCCATAACGATCCCGCCATCGAATACACAACTTCTTTCGAATCCGGCGACCACGCGACGCTGCTCGGCCCGCTCGTCAGTTGCGGCAAATACATCTCACGATAGTAATAAGAATGCGGCAGGTCAATCTGCGGCAGAACAGGCTTCCGTTGCGCTGCACACGGCAGGACCAGCGGGAAAATCAGCAAGGTCAAAGAGAAAATGTTTTTCAGCAAGCGCTCTCCGCGCGGAACTTTTACGCGAGTCCAGCCTTCGTGAGTGGTAGTTCGCGGATGCGCTTCCCCGTGGCGGCAAAGATTGCGTTGCACAGCGCGGGCGCGAAGGGAGGCAGCCCGGGTTCGCCAATTCCCGCCGGCGGCGCGTCGCTCGCGACGATGTACACATTCGTTTCGCGAGGCGCAACGTTCATACGCGCCATCTGGTAAGAATCAAAGTTGGATTGGTCGATCACGCCGTTGGTCGCCGTGATCTCTCCATAGAAAGCGAGGCTCGTCCCCATGATCGCCGCGCCCTCAAACTGCTGGCGCGCCATTTCCGGGTTCACCACCGTGCCGGCATCCAAAGCCGTGTCCACTCTCTTGATCTGCACTTGTCCGGCATCGTCCACTTGCACTTGCACCACGGTGGCCACGTAAGTCAGAAAGCTGCGGTGCATGGCCACTCCGATTCCGTAGCCGTTACCGGATTTCTGTTTTCCCCAACCGGCCTTTTCCGCCGCCAGCGTCAGCACCCGCCGGAATCTTGCCGTATCGATCGGATACTGATCGTAATCGCCGTCGTAGTTCGGATAATCCTTGCCGATTTCGCTCTTGGGAATAATTCGGTCCGGCCCGAGCAGTTGCAGCAGGTATTCGACTGAATCCTTGCCCGCCGCATGAGCCAGTTCGTCGGCAAACGAATGGATTCCGAACGCGTGATAGACGTTGGCCACCGACCGCAGCCAACCGATTCGAACGTGCGCCGTCGCCGGCCCGTTCTCCGCGCGCAGGTTTGCCACGGCAAACGGCACATCCGTGAACCCCAGTCCCAGCTCGCCCGGTTCCGAATAATTTGCGCTGGCGTCGAATGTCGAGCCGATGGGCGGAAAAACCGTCCTCTGCAGCCAAGCCGCCGGTTTTCCGTCCGGCCCGAGCGCGGCCTTCATGTACATCGCCGCCACGGAATGATAAACATCAAACTTGATGTCGTCCTCGCGGCTCCAGACCACCGTCACGGGCTTCCCCGTTTTCTTCGAAAGCACCGCCGCTTCGACCGCAAAATCTGGAAACGACTTCCTGCCGAACGCACCGCCCAGCAGCGTTACGTGCACCGTCACATCTTCCTTCTTCAAGCCCACGGCTTGCGCAATCGCGTCCCGCGCACCCTGCGGATTCTGCGTCGCCGCCCACGCCTCCACTTTTCCGTCGCGGTACACCGCCAGCGCTGCCGGCGGCTCCATCGAGGCATGTGCCAGCAACGGCGCGTAGTATTCCGCTTCGACGATCTTCCCGCCTTTTGCGAACACCGCGTCCACATTGCCGTTCTCTCGCACGACCTTGCCCGGTTTCCGCGCGGTTTCCTGCAACTCCTTCTTGTAGGCGTCCGAGTTCCAAACGCTGTGCGGGCTCTTCTCCCACTCGATCTTCAGTTTTTTTCTTCCCTGCATTGCCGCCCACGTGTTGTCCCCCAAAACGGCCACTCCGCCCAACGCCTGAAATCCAATTGGCGGCTTGAAGGCATCAATCGTGGCAGTTTGCTTCACGCCCGCAACGCCCAGCGCCGCTTTATCATCGACGGACTTCACACTGCTGCCGAAAACCGGCGGATGGGCGACGCTCGCATAGAGCATTCCTTCCATGTGCGTATCTTGTCCGTAGTTAGCCTTTCCAGTGCACATGTCTTTCAGGTCGTAGCTGACCGTGCCTTTTCCGATGTAGCGCCACTCGCTTCGTGCCTTCAGCTTTACGTCTTCTTTTTTCGGCACTTCCAATTTCGCCGCTGCTGCCGCCAGCTCTCCGTAGCCCAATTTTTTCCCCGATGGCTTGTGCACAACGGTGTGCAGGCTCGTCGCGCACTCCGCCGCCGGCACGCCCCACTGCGCCGCCGCCGCCCGCACCAGCATCAACCGTGCGGTCGCGCCGGCCTGGCGCAAAATGTCGAAGAAGCTCCGCACCGAATGCGACCCATCCGTGTCCTGGTCTCCGTATTTTTCGTCACCGATAGCCTGAATCAGTTTCACGCGCGCCCAGTCCGCATCGAGTTCATCCGCCACGATTCGCGGCAGCGCCGTGCGGCTCCCGCTTCCCATCTCCGAGCGGTGCGCGATCACGTACGTCGT
>JBGQCW010000242.1:0-4051 GCA_041495565.1 Candidatus Acidiferrum sp. | reverse complement strand
TGGCCGCGCTCCGCGCACGACCGTACGGTGCGCCAACTTTCCGCGACGCCGGCGGAGCAGCGAGCGAGGCTGCTGGTCGCGCTCTACGATTCGCTCGATGTGCTGATCCGCCCGCTGGCCATCGATGAAATGGGCATGAGCGGGGAGGCCTCCTGCATCCCCAAGCTCATCGAACTGGTGCAGAACGACGCGACGCCCGGGTTTACGCGAATCAAGGCGGTTGAGGCACTTGGGCGGCTGCGCGCGTCGGGCGCCAGCGCCCTGTTACAGCATATTCTGGACACCCGGCAAGTCTGGCGCTGGGCGTATCCGAATGAACTAAGGATCGCGGCGGCGCAGGCGTTTATCAGAGTCGATCCGACGGTGGGGATGGAAAAGGTCGCCGCCAGCGGTATCGACCGGAAAGAATTGACGCTCGAACCCACGGATCCAGAGCCGAATGCCTCGGTAATCCGGCAGAGGCGCTACGCTCGTTTGAAACTTTCGCGCAACTTGATTGCGGTGACAACGAATTTACGGGAGAACTTCCGGCTCTCGATTCCGGAGCTCAATCTGGGCGGCGGAATCGGTTCCGGACAACGCCATCTGGCGCCAGGGTCACTGCTGACGCTGAAATTCACGCAAGGCGTGCGCCACATCAAGGCGCAAGCGATCGTGCGCGGGGCCCGGCCGCAGGCGATGGCCTTCGAATTCGTGGAGATGGATTTGGAAGAACGTTACCGCTTGCGAAAATTGCTGCTGGAACTTGGCGGCTTGCCCATGGTTTCGCAGGTGACCAATCGCACGCGGCGCCGCGGGCGCGTGGCACTCTCGAGAAACTAGATTCCGCGCCAACGCAGTCTTGCGCGCTGCGGACGACTCCTCCTTCCCACCTGTCCTCTCCGGTGCCGCACCCGTCCGCTCGTTCAGGATGCCGGCCCGGCCTTCAGGCGGCTTGACCGCCGGGGCACATGGAACCTCTGTACCATTGCGGGGTACAGTGCCTGGCCCTACGGTACTAGAGAGGGAGTCCTATTCGGGACGTACGCGGCGTGGAATGAAGGCAGATCCAAAAACAACGGCGGGACGCGCTTTCGTAAGAAGCCTGAACATCTTGTTGAAGTTCGCACGCCTGTACGGCTATGGGCACGCCCGCACGATCGAACTGCTGCAAACCGCGGGGCAGGAACTACGTACCGCCATTCCCATCGGATCGGAGGCGGGACTTCTTCTAGGCGCGACGGGTTCGCAGCTTTTGCTCGACGGCGTGCCACTGGAAGGCGCGCCCGCCGAAAAACAATTTGCCCAGTTGCTCTCCGCCGCCGGGCTTGCCAGCGTGCAGTTCTTCGCGTCCGTGACGGAGGAAGAGCTGGGGCGCTTCGTGCGCGCGTTTCCGACCGGCAAGGCCAAACCCGCCGAACTGGCGCTGCAATTGAAGTCCGCTCTCGCCGGGGCGCAGGGAATCCGCATCAATGAGATTTGCTTCGTGGCCACGGATTCGCGGCTGAAGGAAGCGAGTATGGCGGCGCAACTTGCAGCCGCATCGCTCGGCAAGGATCATGACAGGTTCACAGAGTGGCTGAACGATCCGCAGAAATTGCTCGAGTTGATTGCCGCAGCGCAGGGTGCGAAGGGCGACGGCGCCACGGGAACGGGAACGAATGGACCTGGAGAGGGTGGAAGTGGACCAGGTGGCGGTGGTCCAGGCGGAGGAGGTCCAGGCGGCGGCGGACCGGGTGGCGGCGGATCGGGTGGTGCGCCGTCGAATGGCGGGTGGACCGGACCTGGCAGCAAGACCGGCGCGACTCTTGTTTCTGGAGTGGTGGCCGGCCTTGCAGGCGGAGGGCCTGGCGGGCGCGGCGAGCCGACGGAAGAAGAGCTCCTCGGGATTCTCGGCGCGCTGACAAGTTTCGGGAACGTCAGCGCCGGCCAAGGTGGAATGGCTGCGGCGGGCGCTTTTCAGGAGCAGGTGGCGCAGTTACCTGGTCGCGCACAAGACACGTTGAAACAAGCGCTCGCGGCTTTGGCGGCGCAAGCGCCGGACGCGAAGCCGGATGAGTCTGTCCTCGTGCAGCTTGCGGAGCACCTGGCGATCCGTTTCGCCCTCGAACGGTTCGAACGCGGCGAAGTCAAAGTCAACGCGGTCCGGCAGATGCTCGACCGCATGAACCAGGAGATCGAGAATCTGCGGAAGATTCTTGGCGCGCACGAAGACAAGATGAGCGACGCCGGGATGCTCGTCGAGTCGCACCGCGAAATTCTGGATCGGCAGTTCTGGGCGGCAGTGCCGGAAAGCGGGAAGCGCGCCGTGCTGCTGTCGGGAGAGGCGTGGTGCATTCCGCCGCGCAACGTGCAGTCCTACGTCGGCGAACTGATCGCGCAGGGAAACGTCGCGGAAGCCATCAGCATTCTTCAGAATTATGCCGCTTGCGCGGAGAGCGAAGAGACCGATGCGCGGAAGAAAACGGCGGTGGGACTCTCCGAAATGGCCGAGCTCTACGCCAAGGCCGACCCGAATCTGCTGAGCGAAGCGCTGCGGCACCTGGGACTGCGCTTGAGCGTCGAACAGGACGCCGAGCTGCAAGGGCTGGTCGGTTCCGCGTTTGTGCGTCTGAGCCAGGAAGCAGCCACCAGCCGGTGCTTTCCCGCGATGGAGCAGGCCCTTGATTTGGTTTGCGGCGTGGAAAGCCAGCGGCCGGGAATTGGGCGGAATCTGCGGAGCAAGATGGGCATCGAAGAGCGCATCCCGGAGTTCGTGGATGAAGCGCTGCGTGCGCGTCAAGTGGCCGCGGGGCTGACGAATGTTCTGAAGCAGTTGCCGCATACCACCATGGAACAGCTGGCGATGCGCTTCAATCGCTGCAGCCTGCGCGATGACGCCGAGCACGTCGCGAATCTGGCCGCCGATCTTGGCGAAGAGACCTTGCAATACCTGCGAAGCACCGTGCACGGCGGGCCGATCGCGGAAGCGGTGGAAATGGCCGGCCTGCTGAGCAAGCTCGATCCGCAATCGGTGATGGTCTATCTGCCGGGCCGCTTGAAGGACTTTCCACGGACGTCGCAAGACCGCGTGATCCGGCAGATCTCCGCAAGCGGCGCGCCGCGAAGGTGCCAAATCCTGCTCGAATTGCTCGACCACGTGGACCCGCTGGTGATGCCGTTGGTGATCGATGAGATCGGCGTAGCGGCGGACCGCGATGCGCTCGGCAAGCTGCTCACGATCGCCGATGGCGATTTGCCTCCCGGCGCCAGCCCGTATCTGCGCGTGAAAGCAATTGAAGCGCTGGGCAGAATCCACGCGCCGGAATCCGTGACCACCCTCAAGCGCATCGTCGAGTCCAAGAAAATGTTTGGCTGGCTGCATCCACAGGAACTGCGGATCGCCGCGTTCCAGGCGCTCGAAAAGCTGGAGCCGGAATGGGCTCTTGCTTTTCTGCCCAAGAGCGGGATCGAGCAGGAAGATCTGGCGCTTGCACCGCTGGCAATTCCGCAGGTTTCTAAATTTGTGCGGCATCGGCGGCACACCCGCGTACGGCTGAAGAAGACGGTCCGGGCGGTGTGCACGAACCTTAAAGAGGGTTGCTCCATGGAGATCAAGACCGCCAGCCTGACGGGCGGGGTTGCGACGCTCAGCCGGCACCTGACGCCCGGGACGCAGGTACAACTAAAGTTACAGGTGGGCTTGAGGAATTTGCAGGCCACGGCGATGATGCGCGACTCCCGCGCGCAGGACATGGCCTTCGAAATCGTGGACATGAATCTCGAGGAGCGCAGCAAATACCGCCGCATGCTAGCGTGCAACCTCTCACACGCTTCAAGCAACCCGGGCGCGGCCGAAAGTGATGTGACTTCCGCCCCGGTGGAGACTCTCGTCTCCCGCTAACGATTGACTTGTAGCCTCGTCAGGAGATGGAGATCCATGTCCCGCTGGTCGCGCGTTCTAGTGTCATTTGGAACTATAGGGGTTGCTTGTGTCACCTATGCTTGGCTTTTTGGCACCCAGACCTTTTTCGTTGTGGAAGCGCATAATGTTGCGCGAAAACATCCGTTTGTAAAGCGAACACCTATCGAG
>JBGQCW010000241.1:0-4051 GCA_041495565.1 Candidatus Acidiferrum sp. | reverse complement strand
GGCCTCCGCGGCATCCTCGACGTAGAGAAATTCGCGCGTGGCGCTCCCCGTTCCCCAGGCAAGCACTTCCGCGGCGCGCGCTTGCTTCGCTTCCCAGCACTTGCGGATCAGCGCGGGAATGACGTGGGAAGTCTCCAGGTCAAAATTATCGCGAGGGCCGTAAAGATTCACGGGCGTGAGGTAGATGCCGTTCATCCCGTACTGCTGCCGGTAAGCCTGCAACTGCACGAGCAGCATTTTCTTCGCAAGGCCGTACGGTGCGTTGGTTTCTTCCGGATAGCCGTTCCAAAAATTCTCTTCTCGGAAGGGGACCGGCGTGAACTTGGGATAAGAACAGACGGTTCCCGCACAAACGAACTTCTCAATGCCCACGACGCGCGCCGCCTCGATGACGTGCAGCCCCATCGCGGCGTTGTCATAGAAGAAGCGCCCGGGATTGGCGCGGTTGGCGCCGATGCCGCCGACGACCGCCGCCAGATGAATAAAGACATCCGGGCGCGCATCCTTATATAACCGCAGGGCTTCAGATTTTTCGCGCAGGTCGTACTCGCGGCTGCGCGGAACCGTGATTTCCCGGCAGCCCGCCGCACGCAATTTCTCCACAACGAACGATCCGAGGAAGCCATTGCCTCCGCTCACGACCACACGCCTGTTCTTCCAAAAGCTCATCCTGACCCTTTCAATGCTGCGAAGCTTGTCCGCTGACGGCTTGCACCATGCGCGTGACGGAGTTGTGCCAGCGGTTCCAGTGGCCGATTTTCTTTTCCAGAATTGCTTTGCCTTCTCCGCGCGGCGTGAGACCTGCCGCTTCGACGTCCGCATCCACCATGATGGCGACTAAATCGCGGAATCCGATCTGCGGGCGCCAGCCAAGTTTGGTGCGCGCCTTCGTTGGATCCGCAATGAGGACATCCACTTCCAGAGGCCGGAGGTATCGTTCGGAGATCTTGACGTGCTTTTGCCAGTCCAGGCCCGCATAGGCGAACGTTGCTTCGACGAATTCACGAACCGAATGCGTTTCGCCGGTGCCAATGACGTAATCATCGGCGGCATCCTGCTGCAGGATCTGCCACATGGCTTCCACGTATTCGGGCGCGTAGCCCCAGTCGCGCCGCGCGTCCAGGTTGCCCAGATATAAGGTATCTTGCCGGCCGGCAAGAATCGCGGCTACACCGCGAGTAATCTTGCGCGTCACGAAAGTTTCGCCGCGCCGCGGGCTCTCGTGATTGAACAGGATGCCGTTGGCGGCGTAGAGATGATAGCCCTCGCGGTAAATCCGCGTCATCCAGTACGCGTAAAGCTTCGCCGCGGCATACGGGCTTCGCGGCTGAAAAACGGTCGTTTCGCTCTGCGGCGGAGGAGCGGAGCCAAACATCTCCGAACTCGACGCCTGGTAAAAACGCGTCTTCGCGCCGCTGCGGCGAATCGCTTCCAGCAGCCGCATGGTGCCCAGGCCGGTGACGTCGCCCGTGTATTCGGGAATGTCAAAACTGACCTTCACGTGGCTCTGCGCCCCGAGATGGTAAAGCTCGTCCGGCGCGAGACTGTAAATCAAATTCAAAATCCATTCCGTGCTGGACAGATCGCCATGATACAGGAACAGTTTCGTTCCCGGGTGATTGGGATCCTGATAAATGTGATCGATGCGCGAAGTATTGAAGGTACTGGCGCGGCGGATGATCCCGTGGACCTCGTATCCTTTGGAAAGCAACAACTCCGCGAGGTACGAGCCATCTTGTCCGGTGATGCCAGTAACTAGCGCGCGTTTCATGCGTTTGGTCCTTTAGGAATCGCGCAGAGCGATTCGACCGTGCGAGACCCAGGTCATCCGCCACCCGTTCGACGGTGGTCTTACATGAATGATAATACGGCAGGATCGGCTCGCAATGGAAAAGGAACGGAGGAACTATAAGTTAGCTGGCACCGCGTTCCAAGCAGGTAGCGTGCCCCGCGGCTCCGCTAAGGTGCGCGCAGATCCAGAGTTCCTGTTTGGCGCGGCGGCGGCTCGCATGGTGGGGACTGGCCAGCCCCCACCTTCCGCCGCACCGCTTCGGCATGGTAAACTTGACTTTAGTGGTGGGAGTAGCTCAGTTGGTAGAGCGTCGGTCTGTGGCACCGAATGTCGCGGGTTCAAGCCCCGTCTCCCACCCCAACTTCTCACTTCCCGCAGAAAATCAGATCCACCTTGTATTTTTGAAAGACACGATCTGCCGTGAGCAGAGTCATTTGTTCTGAGAGTGCCTGGGCGATGAGCATCCGGTCAAACGGGTCCCGGTGATAATTCGGCAACGTATCTAGGGCTAACGCATGGAGATGAGTAATATCCAGTGATCGCAGGGACATGAATCGCATCGCACGGGTCACAAATTCCGCTGGCCGGTCCGGGAGAACCAGCTTCCCGGTGCCAGCTTTGATGGTGATCTCCCACGAACTCACCGCAGAAAGGTACAGTTCGGAGGAATTGTCCGCAAGCAGGTTCAGTGCCCGATGGTTTAGTTTGGGTTGTGAGATCTGACTGTGGATAAGTACGCTGGTATCCACCAGGTATTTCATGACTTCTTTCTTTTTCGAGGTCGCCGGCCCTCAAACAAATCCAAAATCTCATCCGGCAACGGTGCGTCGAAGTCGTCGGCAATCTTGATCGTATCGCCATAGAGTCCGAGTTTTCGCATGGGCTTGGGCGACGGCACGGGAACGAGGCGGGCCACCGGAACCCCGCGGTTGGCGATGGTAATTTCCTCGCCGGCGGCCACGCGGCGCAGCAGCCGCGATAGCTGCGTTTTCGCTTCGTGCGTATTCACTTTCTTCATAAACTCATACTAGACTAAGTTAGTGGACTAAGTCAAGTCATCTGCCACTCCTCGTTTCGCAATTGGCCGCATTCTGCCTATCATGAATCATGACTTCCCTCCGGTGTCGCGGTGTGCTGTTCGATATGGATGGAGTGCTGGTGGACTCGACTCCGGCGGTCGCGCGAGTATGGGCGGAATGGGCCCGTGAACACGGGTTCGAGCCCGACGAGGTTGTAAGAAAAGCGCACGGGCGCCCGAGCATCACCACCATCCGGGAACTGCTTCCCCGTAGCGACCATGCAGCGGAAGATCGCGAAGTCGAGCGGCGCGAAATCGCCGATGTGGAAGGAGTCATTCCCTTGCCTGGGGCGTTGGAGCTGCTCCTGGCGCTTCCTTTGCATCGTTGGGCGATCGTGACCTCCTGCACGCGGCAGTTGGCGGGCGTGCGCATCGCCGCCGCGGGACTGCCGGAGCCGAAACATCTGGTCACGGCGACCGATGTGCGGCATGGCAAGCCGGACCCGGAGCCGTACTTGAAAGGGGCACAGATTCTGGGCGCACCTGCGAGCCAGTGCATTGTCATCGAGGATGCTCCCGCGGGGATTCGCGCCGGCAAGGCGGCGGGAGCGCATGTTGTGGCGTTGCGCACCACGGCGAGTGACGCGGAACTCCGGGAAGCGGGTGCCGATTGGATCGTAGATGACTGCGCCGAACTTTTTGTAGATTTCGCAGCCGCGGAGGAAGGCTTTTTGTTTCTCGGCCGCCGAACAAAATAGTCCCGTGCTCCGTACAAACAGGTAGAATCTCAGCTTTGCCAAACTACAAACTACGAGTTTGTTTCGAGGAGAGAACCGATGATTCGTGTGAAAAATCTGAGTGTGCTTCTCGCGCTTCTTTTGTCCATGAGCACGATGTGCGCGAAAGTGGCTGCGCAGGAGAAAGATGCCAAGCCCAGTGATAAGCCGGCGGAGGCGGCCGCTCCTGCACCACCCAAGGAAGAATCGTCGATCACCGATCACACCATAAAGCTCGGCGGGCAAACGATTCCCTACAAGGCCACCGCGGCAACGATCTTGCTGAAGAATGAGAAGGACGAATCGACAGCGCTGGTTTTTTACACCGCGTATACGCGCAGCGACGTGAAGGACTTGAGCCAGCGGCCGGTATCCTTTGTATATAACGGCGGGCCGGGGTCCTCGTCGGTGTGGCTGCACATGGGGTCGTTTTCGCCGCGCCGTGTAATCACCGTGAATGCCGAT
>JBGQCW010000240.1:0-4058 GCA_041495565.1 Candidatus Acidiferrum sp. | reverse complement strand
TCGGTGACCTCTTTGCCCAACCTAGATGAGCGGGCACTGGTGGCGCAAGCGCAGACGGGTGACCGTGGCGCTTTTGAGGAACTGGTTCGCCGTTTCGACCGCGATGTCCTGCGCCTCGCCCTGAATCTCATGAAGCGGCCCGAGGACGCCCGGGACGTCTATCAAGAAGCTTTCCTCAAAGTGTACCGCAATCTCCACCGTTTCCGCTTCGAGTGCAGCTTTTATACCTGGCTCTACCGCATTGTCACCAACGTTTGCCTCGACCACCTGCGCCGCCGCCAGGCGCGCCCCGAAGACCAGGCTCCGGAGCTGAACACCGGCCACCACGAAGAAGGCATCACCGATTTTTTCGAGCGCCAGCGGGAGGACCGCCCGACGCTGGACCCCGAGCGCAGCCTCTTCGGGAAAGAGATTAAGGCACGAATTGCCCTCGCCATGGAACGCCTTTCCCCGCGCGAGCGTATTGTTTTTGAGATGAAACACTACCAGGGCTTGAAGCTGCGCGCGATCGGCGACGCGCTTGGCACCACCGAGGAAACCGTCAAAAATTCCCTTTTCCGCGCAACGCGCAAACTGCGCGGCGAATTGGGAGGCCTGCGATGAGCGCTTTTGAGAAGAACATGAATTGCAAGGACATCGCACCTCTGCTGGTGTTCTATGTGTGCGATGAAGTGAGCGAGAAGGGACGCAAACAGATTGAAGCTCACCTCGCGAGCTGCGAAACGTGCTCCGCGCAGATCGCAGAAGAACGAAAACTCCAGGAAGTTATGCTCGCGGGACTGCAGCCTGCGGATGAGCTGGATTCCGCGGGTGTGCTTCTCGCGCAGTGCCGCAGCGAGCTTGCCGAGAAGCTTGACGATCTTTCCGCGCCACCCGTGCAGGAACACTGGCGTCCCTTCGGCTGGCTGCGCCGCTGGATGGCGTTGCGTCCCGTTTGGAGCGGCGCTGCTCTGGTCTTCTTCGGGATTCTCTTCGGCACACAAATTATCCCCTGGCTGCAATCCGTTAATCCAAACAGCACTACCGGACAAGCCGTGAACGTGATGGCAGGACCGAAATTGAGTGACGACCAGCTTTCGAAAATGGCGGTCGCGGGCATTAATTTTTCACCCTCGTCCGGCTCTGCGCCGGGCACCGTGCAATTGCAGCTCAGTGCGGAACAGCCGATGGTGCTTTCCGGCAACGTCGACGACAGCGATATGCAACGGGTGCTCGCCTATGTTGTGGAAAATGGCGAGCGCTTCGACGCCGGCGTGCGGCTCGATTGCCTGGACGCGCTCAAGGCGGGAGTGCGGGATGAGCAAGTGCGGCGTGCCTTGATTACCGCAGCCCGCCAGGATCAGAATCCGGCAGTACGCATGAAAGCTCTGGAATCGCTGCGGGACGTGGCCGCGGATGACGCGGTGCGGCAAGTATTTCTCGAATCGCTGGAACAAGACGTGAATCCCGGCGTGCGAGTCGAAGCCGTGAATCTGCTGGTCCGCTCTCTGGAACACGCGACTTCTGATTCCCCAGCGCTGGCACCCAAGGCGCCGGAAACCCCCAATCCTTCACCGTCGGTGCAACCTGTTCCTTCGGTGAATGATCCCTCCGTGCAGCGTGTGATTCGCGTGCTGGGGCAGTTGCAGCGCCGGGATCCCAACCGCTACGTGCGGTTGCGCAGTGCCGCAGCCTTGCGCCAAATCGGCCCGCGCGAAGTGCAGTAGTTCGTCGTTCAGGAAGAGATATTCGTTCGATGATGAACCAAGTGTTCCATCCGATTCCAGTCTCCTACGCCCGCCGCACTACTTTCTTCAGTACCTTGGGGTTTCTAATTTGTGCTGCAATTCTGCCAGCTCTCTCCATTGCCAGCCCCGGAGTAGAGCGCGCCGCCGTCGAGCACACAAAGAATGCTGAACCGCCCGGGACCCACTCGTCGGTGGTCCGCGCGGGTGTTATCGACACAAACGACGGTCTGATGCTTCGGCTGACGACCGACCTCGGCTCCGTAAGGATTCTCCAACTCGAAACCGGCGCCGCTCCCGTCCTGCGGTATACCGTGCACATCGAGACGGATGCTCGAGGCCCGGCCGCGCAGCAACTCCTTGATAGTTACGCTCTCAAAGCAAGGTCAACCGGTTACGGCGTGGAAATCACCGGTGCGCTCCCGCAACAAGCCGCACGCTCCACCGATGCCCAGTTCTGGGTGCAGTTTGAAGTGACCGTGCCGAGCGGCTACAGCGTCGAAGTGAACACCGAAGCCGGCGACATCGAAACGCAGGACATCGGCGGCACCGCGGGCCTCCACACGCAGGGCGGAAACATTCGGGCGGGACGCATCGGTGGATCCGGTCTCCGCGACGTCTCGTCAGGCCGCTCCGTTGCTAAGTTGGATACCCAGGGCGGGCACATCCAGGTTCTGGATGTCGCGGGCGACCTCACAGCCTTCACCGCGGGCGGGCACATCAACGTGGGCAACATTGCTGGAGACGCCTCGCTGCGCACGGGTGGTGGTCATGTCCGGGTCGGGCAGATTGGCGGGCGCGCTGAACTGGAAACGGTCGGCGGCAATATTACTGTCGCGCACGCCGGAAGTTTCGTGAACGTGCACACCGGCGGCGGCCAGATCGATTTCGGCGAGGTACGCGGCTCGGTTTATGCCCAGACGGGCGGCGGCGGTATCCGTATCATGTATGTCTCCGGCCCGATGGAAGTGGAGTCGAACGGTGGCAGCATCTGCCTGACGCGCGTGGCCGGCGCCGTGCAGGCGGCCACTTCGGGCGGCACGATTACGGCATGGATCAATCCGGACGCACCTTCCGGGGGCGGGAACGTACGTCTCGGAGGTTCCTCTCAGCTTGCTTCAGGCAATGGCGACATCGTCGTGTACTTGCCCCGGAATCTCGCCGCGACCATCGATGCGACCGTAACAAGCGGTGGCGAGCGCCACATCGAAGCGGACCCTGCGTTGCATCTGACGATCCAGGGATCGAACACTGGGACTGGCCCGGTGCACGCCACGGCTGTTTTGAATGGAGGGGGCGCGCCGCTCAAGTTACGCACCACCGCCGGGAGAATTCGCCTGCAATTCCTGGATTCGGAGATTGCTCTTCACGAATCCCTCATCCGCGATCAATTGGCGCGCATCGATCAGCGCCTCCAGGAATACCAGGTTAAACCGGTGAAGATCGAGGAGCCTGCGCCAGCAGGGATTCCCGCGCCCGAAGCGGCCAAGAGCGATTGGCTGGAGAGCTGGCTCGTCAATTTGGAAGTCGCTTTCCGTGGAGGTCTCCGCGAAGATCCCGACGAATTCCAGAAACGTCTCGTCAATTCGCCTAGACCTTCTTATCCGGCACTCGCACAACGCGCTGGCCTGCAAGGGATCGTGAAGCTCCAGGTGCGCGTAACAAAAGATGGCCGCGTCGAGGTGCAGAAACTTCTCGAAGGTGAGCCGGCCCTGGCCGATGCCGCCATTGCCGCCGTGAAGCAGTGGCGCGGGAAACCGGTTTGGATTAACGGCAAGCCGGTCGAGGTGATCTCGACGGTAACATTTAATTTTCAGTTGCACTGAGCGGCAGTCCTTTCAGCGCGCACGAATTTCGTTCGGGTCCTCGGTTCTCGTTGGTAGCAGGTAATCGAAGGGGGTGGAACGTTATGGTTCGTCATGCTTTCCGCGCAACAGCTCTGCTTGTCTTGGCGCTAGCCGTGGTTTGCGCCGTTCCCAGCTACGCCATCACCAAGGAAGTAAATCAATCCTATCCACTGCAGCCCGGAGGTTCTTTCGAGCTGCAGAATGTCAACGGCACCATTGATGTGCAAGGTTGGGATCGCAATGAGGTCGAAATTCACGCGGTAAAAACGGCGAAGCAAAAGGAATCTGACCTAGAGCGGGTCTGGATCGACGTTGACGCAAAGCCGGATGCCGTCTCCATAACAACGCGCTATCCCCAGAACGAGGGAGTCGAGGTGGCCGTCGATTATACTATTCACGTTCCGCATGGCGCGCGCCTTGAGCATATCGGCACCGTGAATGGCACGTTGCGCATCGCCGGTGTTGAAGCCGTGGAAGACCTGCACAC
>JBGQCW010000239.1:0-4060 GCA_041495565.1 Candidatus Acidiferrum sp. | reverse complement strand
GCTGTCCAGCGAAAAGGCTCCTTTGCCGTAGCCCTGGCAGGAGGATCGACGCCAAGGGCGCTCTATAGCCTCCTGGCAACCGATGCGGCGCTGCGTTCGCAGGTTCCTTGGGATAAAATACATTTGTTCTTCGGTGACGAGCGCCACGTGGGTCCAGACGATCGGGACAGCAATTTCCGCATGGCGACGGAAGCGATGATATCGAAGGCGCCGTTGAAACCGGAGCAGGTAACGCGCATCAAAGGCGAGTATCCGGACGCGGAACAAGCGGCGCGGGAGTACGAACAGGCTCTGCGCGAGTATTTCAAGCTGAAGGATGGTGAGTATCCGCGGTTTGATCTCGTATTGGCCGGGATGGGCAATGAAGGGCACACGCTGTCGCTCTTTCCGGGAACGAAAGCGTTGCATGCCGATAGGCGTATCGTTGTGCGAAACTGGATCGGCAAGTTGTACACGGAGCGGATCACCCTCACCGGGCCGGCGGCCAGCAACGCCGCGCAAGTCATTTTCATGGTGACGGGCGCGGACAAGGCCCCGGCGCTGAAGGCGGTGCTGGAAGGGCCGTACGAGCCGGAGCAATTGCCGGCGCAATTGCTCCAGCCGAAAAATGGAAAACTGTTGTGGCTGGTGGACTCCGCCGCCGGCGGCATGCTTTCGACCGGAATTCGAGAATAGTTGACCGTCTTACGGTCACACTTGAGTTGACCGCTTCGCGGTCACCATTGAAACGAGGAGACGGAAATGGCAACGAGCGCAATCCAGGGAAGAATTGAAACCTATCTTGGCGCAAAGGCGGAATCGCTACTCGGGTTCAAGTCGCCCAAAATCGCGAAGGAGCGGCTGCATGTTCCCGGCCCAGATTTTGTTGACCGCATCTATGCCGCCTCGGACCGCAACCTCCGCGTGCTGGCAAATTTGCAGCGCATGTTCGGCAACGGTCGGCTCAGCGGGACGGGCTATCTCTCGATTCTTCCCGTCGACCAAGGCATCGAACACTCCGGCGGCGCAAGCTTCGCGAAGAATCCCGATTACTTCGATGGCGGAAACATCGTCAAGCTGGCCATCGAAGGCGGCTGCAACGCTGTGGCCTCCACGTTCGGCGTGCTCGGCTCGGTCGCGCGAAAGTACGCGCACAAAATTCCGTTCATCGTGAAGATCAATCACAACGAGCTGCTGACGTATCCCAATCGTTTCGATCAAGTGCTCTTTGGTACCGTGCAGCAGGCCTACGACATGGGCGCGGCGGCCGTCGGCGCAACGATTTATTTTGGTTCCGACCAAAGCACTCGGCAGATCGTCGAGGTTTCCCAGGCCTTCGCCAAAGCCCACGAATTCGGCATGGCCACCGTCCTCTGGTGCTATCTGCGCAACAACGCTTTCAAAAAGGACAAGGACTATCACGTCTCCGCCGACCTCACCGGCCAGGCCAACCACCTGGGCGTGACCATCGAAGCCGACATCATCAAGCAGAAGCTGCCCGAAAATAACGGCGGCTATGCGGCACTGAACACGGGCGATTCCAGCTACGGCAAATTCGACAAACGCATCTACAGCGACCTCTGCAGCGATCATCCCATCGACCTGTGCCGCTACCAAGTCGCGAACTGCTACATGGGCCGCGCCGGCCTAATCAACAGCGGCGGCGCCTCCGGCGCAAACGACTTCGAAGATGCAGTAGCCACCGCCGTCATCAACAAGCGCGCCGGCGGCACCGGCCTCATCTCCGGCCGCAAAGCCTTCCAGCGGCCCATGAAAGAAGGCGTCCAGCTCCTGAACGCCATCCAGGACGTCTACCTCAGCTCCGAAGTCACCGTCGCCTAGCGTAAGCGCTGAGTACATGGCATGTAAGAATCTCAAGCGCCGCAGGCCGCGACACATGCCCCACACTTGCGCTCAAAACGTAATTCATACAGAAGTTGGCTAACTTTGTGCCTGTTTTTTGTGTTTACTTACGAGGATGAAAATGAGAGCCGCGATCGCCGCCGCAATCAGCCCGATAACTGCAATGAGGACGGGATGTCCATGTTGCGAGATGACCCTGAGCACTTGCCGTCCATAACGGGCGGCGAGGAACGCCAGGAGGGAGTATCTGACAAGTCGGCCGAGCGTCAGCGCCACCAGGAATTTTTTCACGGAATATTGCATCGCGCCCGCGGCAAACACAAAGGCGACCATGGGCGCAGGGGGTGGCAACAAGGCAACCATGGCGATGGCCCCAAAACCCCATCGCGCGAAGATCTTGTAAACCTTCTCGAGCGTCCTGGCCGGGAACTTGCGTTCGAGCGTTTCCTTCCCTCCTTTGCGAGCAAGCCGGTAAGTGACGAAGCCCCCGATCACCGAACCAACCGTGGCCATCAAGGCGTAATAAAGCCATAGCTCTTGCTTGCGCGCGGACAAGACGATCGTCAGCACATCCATGCTTCCCGGAAGCGGAATGACGGAGCTGTCCAGGAGTCCCAGCGGAATAAAACCCAATCCACCGAGGTGGAAGATCCAGCGCCGCATGCTTCGGGCTACCGTGGGTGCAACGAGCGCGAAAATCTGGCGTGTGAGCATTTTTTCAAACGCGGCATCTATTCTCGCATGCAGAATGCGCCGAGTCCTAAAGGCTGATTAGATAACGACGTCGCCCGCCGGGAAGGCTCTGGACTCAAGGAATATGGCGGCAGCGTTGCATCCGGACAGCTTCGCTTCTACATTGTCGGACAATAGGGCAGTCCGGACGGAAATTCCGACTGAATATTCAAAGAGGGCGATATGCGTGCATTAAAAACGATTTTCTTTGTCGCAGGAACCAAACACCCAATCAAGGGTGTCCGTTCAGCACGGCGAACGAGAGTCAATCGACCTGCCCCGATCTGGCCGAAAAGACCCCGATCCGTGAAACAAAAACCAGCCTCGCGCATCACACTCCTGAACGAAACGTAAGGAGAGAATCGTGGCAAACAGGCTGGACGGAAAAGTAGCGGCAATTACGGGCGGAAGCCAGGGAATCGGGCTGGCGATCGCGCAGCGCTTCGCGCAGGAAGGCGCGGACGTGGCGTTTTGCTACCGCTCGAACAAGACAGCGGCAGAAGAAGTCACAGCGGGAATTCAGAAGCTCGGGCGAAAGGCGGCGGGATTCCAATGCGACGTGGGAAGCGTTGCCGACGGGCAGAAGTTCATCGCGGACACGGTGGCGCAATTTGGAAAGATCGACATTCTTATCAACAACGCGGGACTCGAACGCTACGCCGATTTCTGGGACGCCACGGAAGCGGATTACGACACAGTGATGAACGTCAATCTAAAGGCGGTATTCTTCATCACCCAGGCATTTGTGAAGCACCGCATGCAGGCGAAGCAGGGCGGCAAGGTTATCAACATCAGTTCGGTACATGAAGAGCTTCCCTTCCCGCATTTCACTTCGTATTGCGCAAGCAAGGGCGGCGTGAGAATGCTGACGCGCAATCTGTCGATCGAGCTGGCGCCGCTGGGCATCACCATCAACAACATCGCTCCGGGGGCCATCGAAACCCCGATCAACACGAAACTGTTGAACGATCCCGTCAAGCTGAGCGCCCTATTGAGAAACATTCCGCTGAAGCGGCTGGGCAAACCAGCAGACGTCGCGTCAATGGCCGTGTTCCTCGCGAGTTCGGAATCCAACTACGCGACCGGAACAACATTCTTCGTCGACGGCGGTCTGACCTGGAATTATCAGGAGCAGTAGGACAACGGAATTTAGCCGCGCGGCGAAGCGCGAAATTCTCGCGGGCGCTCTCTCACTCAGGCGCGAGTGAGTGTTGCGGAGCGCGCCGCTTCCAGCAGTCTTTTCGCATTTTCGCGAATATCGCCTTTGGCGAAGACGGCACTGCCGGCAGCAAGAAGCTCCGCGCCGGCGCGAACGATTTCGCCAACCGTGTCCAGGGCCACACCGCCGTCGATTTCAATTCGGAACGATAGCCCGAGTGCTTCGCGGACTTCGACGAGCGTTCTGATTTTTTGCAGCGCGCCAGGCATGAATTTCTGCGCGCCGAATCCCGGATTCACGGACATCACCAAAACGTGATGGACCATG
>JBGQCW010000238.1:0-4076 GCA_041495565.1 Candidatus Acidiferrum sp. | reverse complement strand
TAGCCATTGCGCTCCCAGAAGCCGAGTCGGTCGTGATCGAAGAGCGTAATACCGCGCACCCACTTCACACTTTTCCAGGCGTACAGATGCGGCACGATCAGCCGCATGGGACCGCCGTGTTCGGCGGTTAGCGGCTCGCCGTCGTGTTCGAACGCGAAAAGGACGTTTGGACGGAGCAGATCATCGAGCGGAATGTTTGCCGTGTAGCCTTCTTCGGCCAGCACCAGGGCAAACTGTGCCGCCGGTTTTCGTTTCACTAGCTTTAGTACATCCGTGAAAAGGACGCCTTTCCAGCGATTGTCGAGGCGGCTCCAGCGCGTCACGCAATGAAAGTCCGAAGTAGTTTCGGATTGCGGCAGCGCGCGAAATTCTTTCCAGGTCAGCCGCTTGGGTTCTTCCACTTCGCCCGAAATCTTGAAGTCCCACTTTGCCGCATCGAACAACGGGATGCTGCCATAGTGCAGCACCGGCCACTTCAGCGTTAGCGACTGCCCTGGCGGCAGCCGGCCCTCCGACTTTGCTTTCTTCTCCAGCTCTCGCCGGTCGCCCCAATCGCCAAACAAGGCCATCTGTATCTCCTGCGCTTTTGGATGATAGTTTGACGCCAAAGTTCCTGGCAGTCTCAACAATTCGACTGCGCATGTTTTTCGTCGCCAGTCGAGAGCTACCGATCGCTGGTCTCCATTTTCGGTGTGTTATGATTCCCCTTCGCAGCGTGAAAGTGAGCAACGCATGACCGCACGCATCCTCGACGGCGTGAAGATTCGCGACGAGATCTTCGCCGAATTGAAAGACGAAGTTCGCTTGCTCACCGCCGCGGGCGTTCGCCCCGGTCTTGCGGCCGTCCTCGTCGGCGAAAATCCCGCCTCGCAACTCTACGTCAAGAGCAAAATCGCCGCCTGCGAAGAGATTGGCCTCGCGAGCGCTCTCATTACGCCGCCTGCAACGGTGAGCACTCTCGACATGCTCGCTGTTGTCGAAGACTTGAATCGCGACAACAACATCGACGGCATCCTGATTCAGCTTCCGCTTCCTCCGCAGGTGGACACCAAACGAATTCTTGAGGCCGTCGATCCTGCGAAAGACGTGGACGGCTTCCATCCCGTCAATCTCGGCCGCCTCGTCAGCGGACGTCCTGGCCTCGTCGCGTGCACGCCCGCCGGCTGCATGGAAATCCTGCGCCGTGCCGGCATCAAGATCGAAGGCGCCAACGCCGTCGTCCTCGGCCGCAGCGACATTGTGGGCAAACCTATGGCGCTTCTTCTCCTGCACGCTAATGCCACCGTCACCATTTGCCATTCCAAGACGCGCGACTTGCCGGATGTTGTGCGCCGCGCGGACATCATTGTCGCCGCCATGGGCAAGGCCGGCTACGTCGAAGCCGATTGGATCAAGACTGGCGCCGCCGTCATCGACGTCGGCACCAACCGCGTCACCGACGCCGCTGAAGCCGCGCGCCTTTTCCGAAACTTCCCGGAACGTCTCGAGAAATTCCGCGCCAAGGGGAACGCGCTCGTGGGCGACGTCCATCCCGACGCCATCAACACCGCAGGCGCGCTCACGCCCGTTCCGGGAGGTGTTGGCCCCATGACCATCACCATGCTCATGAGCAACACGGTGAAAGCCGCGCGCCTCCGCCGCGCGTCACCAAGATTTTCTGCAACGCAATCGACCGCCCGCGCGCGGTAATCTGGGAATCATGCTCCGACTCGGCCTCACCGGCGGCATCGCCAGCGGCAAAAGCGCCGTTTCCGCCATGCTCCGCGAAATGGGCTTCGCGGTCCTGGACGCCGATTCTCTGGCGCACAAGCTGATCGAACCGGGCCAACCCGCTTACGACGAAGTCCTCCGCGAGTTCGGAACTTCGATCACCGACCCTTCCGGCCGCATCGACCGCGCGAAACTCAGCGCCATTGTCTTCGCGGATCGCGCCAAGCTCGACCGCCTGAACGCCATCGTGCATCCGCGTGTCGCCGAAGTCATTGTCAGCCAGTTCGAGGTATGGCGGCGCAGCGGAGTCCGCGATGCGGTCTTCGTCGAGGCGGCGCTCCTGATTGAATCCGGCATCCACAAGCAACTTGATGGCCTGGTGGTTGCCTGGTGCAATCCCGAGCAACAGCTCGAGCGGTTGCTCGCGCGCGGCCTGAGCGAAGCGGAAGCCCGCCGCCGCATCGCCGCGCAGCTTCCGGTCGAGGACAAACTGCGCCTCGCCACGGAAAAGATCGACTGCTCCCGGTCCCTCGAAGAAACCCGGCGCCAGGTCGAAGCCCTCGCCACAAAACTCCGCGGCGCACAGACGGCGCGGTGAACCTCTAACCCATTTTCCTTATACTATGGTTATCGAGTGGATCAGGAAGGAACGACACCCATGACCTCAGCAAACACCTCCAATCGCGCGCGCATCCTTCTTTCCGCGGTGGTGCTAATCCTCGGCGCCTATTGGGCCGGTGCATGCTTCGGCCCGCGGCAACCCGCCAGCGTGGAAGCTTTGCGGCTTGGCACGGATAACACTCGCTCCGCGGCAAACACCGCGCAGCGCGACGCCGCCCTCACCGACGATGAATCCATCAATGTCCGCATTTACCGCCAGGCTTCAGCCGCCGTCGCCAACATCCTCACTAAAGCCACCGAATACGACTTTTTCATGGACCCCGTGCCCGTTGAAGGCGCAGGCTCCGGATTTGTTATCGATCCCCGCGGCTACATCCTCACTAATTTTCACGTTGTTCAGGAAGCGCAATCCATCGAAGTCGTGCTCGGCGATCAGTCCAAATACGTGGCGAAATTTATCGGCGCTGACCAGCGCAACGACGTCGCCTTGATCAAGATCGATCCCAAAGGAAAAAAACTCGTTGCTCTTCCTCTTGGCGATTCCTCCGCTCTGCAGGTGGGCCAGAAAGTGCTGGCGATCGGCAATCCGTTCGGCTTCCAATCCACGCTCACGACCGGAATTGTCAGCGCCCTCGGCCGCACCGTCCAAACCAGCGAGACCACATTCATTGACGGAGCCATCCAGACCGACGCGGCCATCAATCGCGGCAATTCCGGCGGGCCCCTCATCAATTCCCGTGGCGAAGTCATCGGCATCAACTCCGCCATCTATACGCCCAGCGGCACCACAGCGGGTATCGGCTTTGCCATTCCGATCAACACCGCCAAAGCAATCGCGCATGATCTGATGACCGAGGGGCGCGTCCGCCGTGCTTATTTAGGAGTGGAGACGCTTTCCTTGTCGGGTGGCCTGGCCGGGGCTCTCGATCTGCCTGTGGGAGAAGGACTGCTGGTTGAGAAGGTAACCCGTGGCGGACCCGCTGCTGCTGCGGGTATCCGCGGAGGTGACCGGGTCGCTCAGGGCTCCATGGGACGCATCATGCTCGGCGGCGACGTGATCGTCGCCATCGACGGAGAAAAAGTCGCGAATCAGTTGGATGTAGGCCTCGTTCTGAATCACAAACGTCCCGGGGATTCCGTCAAGGTGACCGTCTTCCGCGGCGGCACAAAGATGGACATCCCCGTGAAACTCGGCGAGCAGCGCCCCGGCAATTGAATTCTTCACCCGGTGGGCGCGCTCTGCCGCGCCCACCGGGCCTCTGGCGTCATTTGCTGGACTCCAGGCGGTAACGTTCTCGTTCCGACTCGCTTAGTCCAAACCAGGACTCGGCAATGTCGCGGACGCGTTCCAGTTCGCGCTGCATCTCAGCGTGCTTCGCTTCCATCACGTCTGCACTGGCGTCGGTCGGAACGTAAATCGGTGGCGCAAACAGAATCACCGTGCGCGCGAAAGGCGCCGGCAGCAGAAAATGGTCCCACGTTTTCTCAAACGTCTTTCCGCGGTCCACCCCAATGTGAAAGACCAGGATCGGGCATCCCGTTTTCCGCGCCAGCATCACCGGCCCTGGTTTCGCCACGTACCGCGGTCCGCGTGGGCCGTCGATCGTGAACGCGCAATCCACTCCTTCGTCCAGCCGCCGCGCCATCACCGCCAGTCCCCGCAGTCCTCCGCGCGACGAACTGCCCTGCGCCGTGCCGAATCCCAGCCACTCGATCACTTTGCGCGTCCACCGCCCGTCGAAAGC
>JBGQCW010000237.1:0-4079 GCA_041495565.1 Candidatus Acidiferrum sp. | reverse complement strand
GTGACGCGCAGCCCGGCAACAAATTTACTTTCGATGGCCATGCGCTTGAGCGTGGCGGTGAAGAGACGGCCGCCACCATGCACGACGAGAATCTCGTGGCCTTCCTGAGCGAGCGCCGCCACTTGGCGCGCGAGAGCGCGCACCGCGGTGTCGTCTTCGAGCAATGCTCCTGCGAACTTGATAACGATTCTCATTGAAGTGAGGTCTGCTCCTCTATTCCCAGCATGTGATTGAAATTCTGAACGGCCTGCCCGGCGGCGCCTTTTCCAAGGTTGTCGAGGCAAGAAACGATCACCAGGCGGCGTCCGGACTTGTCCAGCGCAAATCCGATGTCACAGAAATTGGTGTGCGAGACATGCTGCAGTTCAGGCAGCGCGCCGGCGGGCCAGATGCGGACCATCGGACGCCCGGCGTAGAACTTGCGATAGAGCGCTTCGATATCTCCCGCGGATTGCGGCTCAACGAGCGTGACGTAGATGGTGGAAAGAATGCCGCGCGCAAGCGGCAACAGGTGCGTCGAAAAAACGACTTGCGTCTCGCTGAGGCCGGTGTGCTCGAGAATTTCCGGTGTGTGGCGGTGCGTAAAGAGGTTGTAGGCCTTGAAATTTTCATCTACTTCGACGAAGTGTAGATCGCGGCGGGGATCTTTGCCGGCGCCGCTCGCGCCGGACTTGCAGTCGCAAACGACGCTGGTGTCCGCGGCGATCCAGCCTGCTTGCGTGAGAGGGCGCAGGCCAAGAATTACGCTCGTGGCATAACAACCGGGATTGGCAACCAGTCGAGCGTTTGCGATCTCACGGGAATAAAGCTCGGGAATTCCGTAGACGGCTTCAGCAAGCCAATCGGCATGCGGCGCAGGGAGCTTGTACCAGGTGGTAAAAGTTTCCGCCGCGCGAAAGCGGAATGCTCCGCTCAAGTCCACGACGCGAATGCCGGCTTTGAGCAAGGATGGCGCGAGTTCCGCAGAAACTTCATGCGGAGTGGCGAGGAAAGCAGCGCCGGCGTTGCTGGAAGTGATGGCGTCAACCGAAAGCGGGCGGAGCGGAGCTTCGCCCCAGCCGCGGAATTGCGGAAAAAGTTCGGCGAGGCATTTCGCGCCATTCGTTTCGCGAACGTAGAAGACGGGCGCATGAAGCTCGCGATGACGCAGAAGGATCCGCGCCAGTTCCAGACCGGTGTAACCGGTGACGCCCACGACGGCGATATTGCGGGGATCTCTCATTTCATGCGCGACCGCGAGGCGGCCGACTTACCAGGGCTTCGATCTTTTTTTGCAGGGATTCGCGCGATTTCTTGTTGGGCGTGATGATCAGGACGGTGTCGTCACCGGCAATGGTTCCGGCGATTTCCGTGAACTTAGCGCCATCGACCGCGGCAGCGAGAGGCTGCGCGCCGCTGGGCGGAGTTTTCAGAACGAGCAGATTCTCCGCGGGCCGGATATCGAGAAGAAATTCGCCGAGAGCACGCGCGAGCGGAGGAAGCGGAGCGGGTTCTTCGGGCAGTGCGGTGGCGGGCTTGTAGCCTTCATGTGTTTTTATCAGCCGCAGCTCCTGCAGATCGCGCGAAAGAGTGGCTTGGGTGACCCGAAGCTTCTGCGCGGCCAGGCGGCGGCGGAGCTCTTCCTGGTTTCCGATCCGCTGATCGCTGACCAGGCGAAGGATCTGACCGTGCCGGAATGTTTTGCCCGTGCCCATCGTGTATGGACTATACATCTCCCTGTATTTTTATACATGCGCATGCATACGCCTGTCAATTATTTTTTGCAGCCTTCTTGCCCGCGGTTGCCGAACGACAGCGCGAGACAAAGAAGCAGCGAATCATGTAAGATTCGCAGCAGTTGCGCGAAGCGTAGTGGATTTTTCGTACAGGGGATGTAACCTATCGTCTCGGGCAACACCACGGGTCCCATGGGAACGCCTTGCCAGATTTCGGGATGCAAGAACGAAGCGCCGCCGGCGCTCGTCGATCAGCGCCTCTGCGTCCTGCACTTCACGCTGTCGCTCGAAGCAAGCTGCGCCGAAATGCGCCGGGAGACCGCGCTGGGCAACGCGCCGCAGGATCGCCAGCGTGAGATCATGCGCTTCATCACGGAAAACGGGGAGCGTCTGGCGCGGGTAGCGACCAGCGGCCTGCACCTCACAGACGACTTGAAAGCGCGAATCTTGAGCACGTTTTTGACACTGATGAATCTGCGGGAAAACCTCGACCGGGCGAACATGAGAAGTTCGTTTGGGCGCTCCGGCCATCCTCTCCGCTGAATCAGAATCCGAGAAATTTTCGTCGAACTTAAGGATCAGGCGCCGATGTAGCGCGCGTAGAGCGAGCGCGCCACGGCGGGATCTTTGGTGCCTTTGAGGATGGCGCGGCCGTCGGCGAAGACGGTCATTTCATAGGGGGCGACACGGAAACGAAGAAGAAAATCATTCTGGCGCACTTCCCCAACGATGGGTGTCAATCGTAATCCGAGAGCATGGAGATCCATCGTGCGGCTGCGTTCGTGAATCTGAACGGAATCCCGCCCGCACATGGTGATATGCGGCTGGGCTTCGCCATGGAGATAGGTGAAATCCTGGTTTACGCAGGCGCGGCATTCCGGATTTCGGGCCACGCGAACCGATTGCATATGGCCGCTCCAGACGTCGCAGGAGATCAAGCGGCCGTGAAGCGCTTCAGGATGCCCGGATAGGAGCTTCAGGGCTTCGGCGACTTCGAGCGAGGCGATGAGGTTTACGATCGGGCCAAGCACTCCGACGGTGTCACAGGTTTCTTCGAGACCGGGAGTGGTGCTAGAGGTCTCGAGGAGGCAGGCGAGACAAGGCGTCACCCCAGGGCGAATGGTCATGGTCAATCCGTAACTGGCGACAGCGGCGGCGTAGATCCAGGGCAGTCCGGATTGCACGGCAAAATCATTGAGCAAGAAGCGCGTTTCGAAATTGTCGGTGCCATCGAGGAGCAGATCGACGCCAGCAAGTAGTTCTTGCACGTTGAGAGGGCTTAGATCCGCAACGACACCTTCCACGGCGACACTGGAATTGATCGAACGCAGCTTGCGCTCTGCCGCAATTGCCTTTGGCAGGGCTTTGTGTGCGTCGGACTCGTCGAAAAGAGTTTGCCGCTGCAAATTCGAGGGCTCAACGAAGTCGCGGTCGATGATTCTGAGGTAACCAACCCCCGCGCGCACAAGCAGATTGGCCGCCGCCGCGCCAATGGCGCCGCAGCCCACGACCGCGGCGCGGGAAGCAAGCAGCCGTTCCTGGCCTTCCGGGCCGATCGCGGCGAAAAGCATCTGGCGCGAGTATTTTTCCTGGAGAGAATGGTCCACGAGTGGTGCGGCCCCAGCAGGCTCTGGAGACGTGCCTGCTAAACTCCATGATAGCCCCAAAGTGCACGGAGCGGGCAACGCCGCTGTGCTACGCTTCGTCTGAGCGAATGGACGCATGAAATTGGGCTGGGTCAATGGGATGCGAGGCCTTGTCGCACTCGCGCTCCTAACGGGAGCTGCGTTGACGCACGCCCGAGTGCCGCAAGACGTGACGACGAATACTGCCGCGGAACCTACGGTTGTGGCGGTGCGCATCGTCAAGGAAGACGGCCAGGTTCTCTCCGAAGCGCCCGGCGGCATCGCCGTAGAAACCGGGAAAAAGCTCGACCGGGGAAAAGTAGCGGAAAGCTTGCGAGCGCTGTATCGAACGGGCAATTACTCCGATCTGCGCGCGGTAGTAACGCCGGTCGCGGGCGGATTACGGCTGGATTTCGTGGCCCGGGAGAACCTGTTTTTCAATCAAGTGCGCATTGAGGGTCTCGTCGCGCCGCCCAGCGATGCCTCAGCGGCCGCGGCGATGCAGCTCGGTCTTGGACAAACCTACCGAAAGACTGCGGTCAGCGAAGCGCTGGAGCGGCTCCGGGAGACGCTCCGGGATGAAGGTCTTTATCTGGCGCAAGTCTCCGCGGAAGCGGTGCCGCATGCGGAGACGCATCAGATGGACATCGTCGTCCACGTGAAGCCTGGTCCACGCGCGCGCCTGGGGGCCGTCCGCCTGAAGAACAATACCGAATATCGTGATGCCGAAATCCTTTCC
>JBGQCW010000236.1:0-4142 GCA_041495565.1 Candidatus Acidiferrum sp. | reverse complement strand
GTAGCGCAGTTCGATGTATGGGCCGCTAAAGTGCGGAGGCAACGGCTCGAAAGGATTCGACGTGCGCACGGAAGAGTACGCCGCGCGGTCCAGCGGCTCCTTCCCCGAATTGCGCTGGATGACCGGCTCGGCAGACGGCACGCTGCCGTCGCGCATGATCTTGAACGTGAGCACGACAATGCCTTTCTCGCCGAGCTCGACGGACCCCGGCATCACGGCAAACCAGTTGCGTTTCACGGTGACATAAACGCGGTTGAGATAGTTGCTGAAGTCCACGCCCTCGTCCGGCGTGAGCATCTCGATCCCGCCGTAGGCGGTTCCGTGGCCACCAGTGCCACCGCCCGAACCGCCCCCAGGAATCTGGCCGCCACCCGCGATCGGTCGCGGACTTGAACCCCTCGCAGCAGCTCGCAACGAGTCCTGGATACTCTGGCTCGGAGAAGTCTCCTTGGGCAGCAGCAAGCCTTTCCGCGGCTGCGGCGTATCGGGCGCTTCGAGCTTCAGTGGAGCTTTCGGTGTGGGCGCGTCCGTCTGCGGCACGCGCTGTGCGACGTTTGGCTGCGGCATCGGTGCGTTGGGCAATTCCTTCGCCGGCCGATCCGGTGGAGGCGCTGGTGCTGACTCGATGGGCGGCGCCACTCTCCGCAACACGCGCGGATCGACATTGACGTGAGGAGGAGGTTGCGCCGGACGAGTAGACGGCTTCAAGGATTCCAAAGCTCCGGGCGGAAGCAGCACGACCATTTGCCTCCGCGCCAGCTCCATCTCTTCTTGCGTGGGCTCGTGCTTGGGGAACAATCTTGCTTGGAGCAGAATCGCGGCAATCACGAGGATGTGAAACGCAACCGAGGAGATGCGCGTAACGAGCTGCCACTTGGCCTTTTCTTCCGACTGCTGGGGAGCGATCAACTGGACTTCCCCAGTGATGAAAATGTCAGGATCAATCATGTCGGTTGGGCGAATCGGATAAGCTTCGATTGTTTCTGGCGGCGACGCGCCTCGCGGCACGGCGATACGCTCATCCATGTCCGTGGGCTGCAGAGGAATGGTTAAGTCTTCCTTGACGCTGTAGGCTTCGCGGCTGACATCGCGCGGCACGACCACGCGCGCCGCAATCGAGTCGAGCGGGAGATTCGTGGGAATCGTCGTGCGCCCATCCAAAATCACGATGGGCAGCATCGCCGGAACAAGCGTTCGTTCGTCCATGGTCGTAGGACGACGGCGCTGCGTCGCGGCATCAGCCGCAGCGGGTGGTCGAGCATCGAGCGGAACGAGGAACCGAGGGATCATCTTGTCGTTTTGTCTTGTGAGGCGAACGCCACTGTGTCGGCCGCATCGCGGCCGCCAGTAACATTGACGCGCATGGCGTGCTCTTGGATGCTCGCCATCACACGGCCTGCCAATTCGAGTGCCGCGCGTCCCGCCGCCCCGTTCGTCCGCGGCTCTTTGCGCGTGCGCACGGCATCCACGAACGCTTCGAGTTCCGCGCGCAATGGTTCGACGGCAGGGGCATTCAGCTTCTCAAATCCAAACTCCGGCTGCGGTCCTGGCTTCTTCACGCCGACGCGCAGGGCATCGCGCCGCGCATAGTCCAGCGAAATGTATTCGTGCTGCTGGAAGAACCGCATCTTGCGCACCCGCTCCGTCGAAACTCGGCTCGCGGTGACATTGGCGACAGCTCCACCGGCAAACTCCAGACGAGCATGTGCGATATCCACTTTGTCCGTCAGCACCGGGATGCCCACTGCTTTCACTTCGGTGACGGGTTCTTTGACCAGCGCCAGCAAAATATCCAGGTCGTGAATCATCAAGTCGTAGATCACATCCACATCGAGGCTGCGCGGCGTGAACACACCTAGCCGATGCACTTCAAAAAACAGCGGCCGGTTCAAAATCGGTTCGACGGCGATGACCGCAGGATTGAATCGCTCAACATGCCCCACCTGCAAGATACGTTTATTTTTCTTCGCCGCAACGAGCAGCGCATCGGCTTCCGAGAGATTCACGGCCATGGGTTTCTCGACAAGAATATCGAGTCCCATTTCGAGCAGCCGGCAACCCACCTCGGCGTGCGCGATGGTGGGAACAGCGACACTCACCGCATCGGCGCGCGCGCGCAATTCATCCAAACTCGTCAAGACTTGCGTCTGGAACTCTGCCGCTACGGCGGCGGCGCGATTCGAATCCAAATCGTAAACGCCGGCGAGCTCGACGCCTTCGATCTCGCGATAAACCCGCGCGTGGTTGCGCCCGAATTCGCCGGTACCGGCAACGGCGACACGAATCTTTTTCGGTGGTCCCGCCGCCGCGCTCATTCTTTGTTGATTCCCCTGGAAGCGTCTCTTGGTTCCGGCGCAACGGCCGCAGGAAATGCTTCAATGGCGATTCTCGCTGCATCCGCCAGCTCGATCAGTTTTGCACGGTCAAAAAGCAGTGTCCGCCCGGCATCCACAGCCAATGCCGTCGCGCCGGCATCCCTCATCTGTTCGATGGTGGGCAATCCAACCACGGGTACATCGAAGCGCATATCCTGTCCCGGTTTGCTGACCTTCACGACGACCAGCGGCCTGCCGCCGGTGATGCGCGCCGCACGCGCGATGGTTTCGTCGGTTCCCTCCATCGCTTCCACCGCGACGCACGCGCGATCCGCGATCACCACGGTTTGCCCGATGTCCATCCCCGCGATTTGTCGTGCCACGCCAAGTCCATACGCCATGTCCTCCGCTTCGTGCTCGTTTGGCGCGCGCCGCGTGAGCACTCCCACATCCGCCACGAGCGGCTTCAGAAACAGCGTCGAATCCACCAGCCGGATGCCTTCTTCTTCCAATACTCGCGCCACTGCTCCAATCAGAGCGTCCGTATTTTTCCGCGGCAGCGAAAACAGCAGTTTGGCCAGCTTCCAGTCCGGCCGGATGGCGCTGAAAATCTTGTTGTGCTTCACCTGCCCGGCCATCACCGCCTGCGTCACGCCTTCCTGCTGGAGCAGTTCGATGGTCTTGCTCAGCTCGCCCAGGCTCACCCAGTGCAGGCGCTTCGCAATTTTCTCCAGCTCCGGCGAAGCTTCTTCCTTCAGCGCGATTACTGCCATCTCGATCCCCTGGCTGCGCGCGCCCTCGAGCACCAAAAACGGAAATCGCCCGTTCCCTGCGATGAGTCCCCATCCTGTCGATTTGGCATTCGCGTCGGGCATGAAATCAGCAGTCAGGCGTGTTACTTCACGATGCCGCGTTCGGCGCTTTCCACGAATTGGATCAATTCCCGCACGTCAGCCGAGTCGGCCAGTGTTTTCCGCATTTCCGCAAGCGCTTGCGAGGTATTCAATTTCGAGCGCAGCAGCAAACGATACGCGCGCTTGAGCGCCTGCAAGCGCTCCGGCGAAAATCCTTTGCGCTCCAGGCCAATCGTATTGATGCCGAAGCTCTTGGTCTCGCGCTCGGTGACGATTTTCGAAAACGGCGGCACATCCTGCGTGATCACCGTCGACGCGCCGATATACGCGTAGCGGCCGATCCGGCAAAATTGGTGCACCGGGCAAAACGCGCCCACCGTCGCGAAATCTTCCACCGTGACGTGTCCCGCGAGTGTCGCGCCGTTGACAAACAGCGTGTGGCTGCCAATCACGCAATCATGCCCGACATGCGAATACGCCAGAAAAAAATTGTCGTTCCCCAACGAAGTCTTGCCGCCGCCTTTTTGCGTGCCCCGGCTGACGGTAACGTACTCGCGGAAGATGTTGCCGTCTCCCGCGACCAGCTCGACGCGCTCACCGCGAAACGTATAATCCTGCGGATCCCCGCCGACCGCGCTGAAGGAATGAAACACGTTGTTCTTGCCAAACTTCGACGGCCCCTGCACGACGGCATGCGCGTGCAGCACGCAACCGTCTCCCAATTCCACATCTTCGCCGACCATCGCATAAGCGCCGATCTTGACCCCTTCGCCTAGCTTCGCGCTCGCCGCCACGATGGCTTGCGGATGGATTTCGCGCATCGTCATTTCGCGGGTTCTTCCGCCTTGGCCGAAGGCTCGCGGTCGATCATCTTGCACATCACCGTGCCTTCCGCAGCCAATTGCCCATTCACCGTTGCTTTGCACTCCAGCTTGCAGAAGTCTCCGCGCCAGGTAAGCACGTTGACTTCGAT
>JBGQCW010000235.1:0-4157 GCA_041495565.1 Candidatus Acidiferrum sp. | reverse complement strand
TTATGCTCACCGCGTAGGACTCGGCGCGATGAAGGTGGTGCAGGATAATTGAACGGAAAGACCTCGGGTTTCCGTGCCGGCGAAGCAAGAGCAATAAGGTATAAAGTCTGAACAGAATTCTACAAGCACGGGAAGTCGATTGTTGAACTGCAGGCCTCGAGAAAACAGTCTCCCGCACACTGTACGAGTCTATCCGCTGCTAATGCCGATTGGTGTGTCGCGGATCCGACGATTACGGACGAGTGGTCGCCAAATCGGAAACTGGCCTACTACCGGCACTGCGATTGTATTTGAGCCGCGTGCCTGTATCTCCTATAATACGAAGTTTGTCTACGGACTCGGGAGACTCATCGGATGGCTGGCGCGACTGACAATAAAAAACTTGGCTACCGCATTCTTTTGGGAGCGGTCGTTCTGCTCCTTGGCGGCAGCATGCTCTTGTACCTCGTACCGCAGACGCCGGGGACCGGCGAGATTTCGACGGACACCGTCGCCACGGTTGGAGACCAGGCGGTTAGCGTCGCCGACGTCCGCCAGAAGCTCAACGAATACGAGCAGCGCAACCAGATCCCGAAGATGATGGAGCCCTACGTCGCTCAGCAAATCTTGCAGCAGTTCGTGTATCAAAAAGAAATTGAGTACGAGGCCAAACGCCTGGGAATCATGGTCTCCGATCAGGAGCGGGCCGACCGCATCCGCCAGTTCCTTCCTACCGCTTTTAATGGCGGCACGTTTGTCGGCATCGACCGTTATTCCGCGGAAGTGCAAGCGCGCTTCCAATTGACTGTGCCGGTATTCGAAGAGTTGATCCGTCAGGGGTTGCTCGAAGAGAAATTCCGGAAGCTCGTGACCGACGGGATTAGCGTGGGGCCCGCCGAACTGCAGGATGAGTTCCGCTATAAGAATGAAAAGGTCAAACTGGACTACACACTCATCAAGCCGGAAGACCTGGAAGCAAAGATCGCGCCGGACGAAGCCGAGATCAAGGCCTCCTACGAAAAGAACAAATCGAATTACCAGGTCTCGGAAAAGCGCGTGGTGCGCTACGGGCTGGTGGATGTAAACCAGGTCCGGCAAAATCTCCAGATTTCCGACGATCAACTCAAACTGCAATACCAGCAAAACATTCAGCAGTATCAAGTGCCCAACCGCGTGCACGTCGAGCACATCTTGCTGATGACCGTTGGAAAGACCGATGCCGAAGTCGATGAAATCAAGAAAAAGGCCGAGGATGTCCTAAAGCAGGCCAAGAAGGGCGGAAAGTTCGAGGATCTCGCAAAGAAATATTCCGAGGACCCGGGAACGAAGGACAAGGGCGGCGACCTGGGCTGGCTCGTGCAGGGCCAAACGGTAGCGGAATTCGAAAAGGCAGCGTTCGGTTTGCCAAAGGGTCAGATTTCGGACCTCGTTCGAACGCAATACGGCTTCCATATCATTAGAGTCATGGAAAAAGAGACCGCGCGCACCAAGCCGTTCGAAGAGGTGAAGGATTCGCTGCGCGCCCCACTCTTACTGTCGCAGGCGGACAAGCAAGCCAGCGACACGGCGGATCAGATGTCGGCCGCAATCCGCCAATCCAACAAGACCTCTCTGGACGATCTGGCGAATCAGTATCACTTGGTCGTCGGTGAAACGCGGCCGGTCGGCGCGACCGATCCTTTGCTGGAGCTCGGCAATTCCGCGGATGTCAAAGATGCGATCTTTCGCTTGCGCGCGGCAGAATTGAGCTTGCCCATTCGAACGGACCGCGGCTACGTCGTTCTCTCCCTGAAAAACGTCCAGCCAGCACACCAGGGCACGCTCGATGAAGTGCGCGACAAGGTCCTCACCCAACTGAAGCGCGAGAAGTCGTCCGAGCTCGCGCGAAACAAAGCCGAAGAGCTGGCCAAACGCGCAAAGGCCGGAGAGAAATTCGATGCTGCGGCAAAAGCACTGGGGCTGGAGCCAAAAACCAGCGACACTCTTGCTCGGGATGGCTCCATCGCAGGGGCTGCCAGCGGCAAACAGCTTGGTCCGGCGTTCAACTTGAAGGCCGGAGGGGTAGGCGCCCCTTTGAACTTGGGTCAAAACTGGCTGGTCTATCGCGTGGCGGAGAAGGAAGAGCCCAACCCAGCGGATTTCGAGAAACAGAGGAAAGAATTGACGGAAGCGGTGCTGCAATCGAAGCGAAGTCTGGCTTTCGAAGCATTCCGGACCGCTCTGGAGGATCGGTTGAAGCAGGAAGGAAAGCTGAAACTGATGCCCGAGAAACTCAAGACCTTTGGTAGCTCTATCTAGTCTACACTAAACAAAACAAAGACTTTACAAATAGAACAGAGTGCTCTTGTTTTTCATCACGCACCCCGATACCCTATGGGTGTCTCCCAAAAGACCGAATTAGCCCCCAAAGCCGTTGTCCAGCGTGGTTGGGCCCGCGGGCGCAAGCCCCGAATTCGGAAAAGAAGCAACCGTGAACACCCGGCGTCAAGACTCCAAGGATCGGTGAAAGAGAACATGGCAGCTCGAACTTCGGCCGTTCGCAACGATTATCGGTGCAGCATCGAACGAAATCAGGGTGGGAAGTATTGTGTTCGCGTCCAAGTGCATTATCCGCGCCATGCTTGGAAGCTTGGGGTCTATTTCCTCGCGGGGTCCTTCGACCGCGCCATGAAGAAACTGGAAGAGGCCCTGGATTTCCTGCAGCGCCAGGAAGAAAAGCTGTGGTTCTGGGGCGTGGACCGCGCCGAAGACATGGGATTTTCGGCTGAATTTCTCAAGGATGCGGGGTTGAAGCTGGACCGGCGCATCGAATTTCCCCGAAAAGCAACGAACGTCTCACTGGCTCCCGAGCGGCAAGTGCCCGCCTTCGTCCTAGGACCCATGCGCCGGGGGCTCGCCGAATCCGTCGAACTGTCGCGCAGCGCCGCCGCAGGCGATTAGGAAATGAGAAGCAAGAAGACTGCGTACGTTATCTTGCTCGCGGCTCTTCTGCTCGCCGCCGGCGGCGTGACGGCGCGGGCACAAGCGTCGCCGCAGACCGGCGATCCGCCCAAGGCCGACTCGAACACCGCCAAGAAAGACAAAAATCCGAAGAAAACAGATCTCGCAGCGCAAACTTCGCCAGAGACTCCCGCAGCTTCAACGGCGCCAGCAAGCAAACCAGCGGCGGCGCCAACCGCGGCCACTCCCCCGGGCGCGCCGAGCAACAGCGCACCTCCCTCCAAGCCCGCCACGGCGCAGCAGCCACGGCCTCCCGCCAGTGGCGGCATGGTCTGGGTGAATACGGTTTCAGGCGTCTATCACAAACCCGGCAGCCGTTACTACGGCAAGACCAAGCACGGGAAGTACATGACCGAAGCCGATGCCATCAAGGCCGGATATCACGCGGCGAAGAAAGAATAGAAATCTTTTTCCAGAGAAGAAAAACGCCCACGGAGAAGGAATTCCGCCAGGCGTTTTCTCTTGCCTGACGTTTTGATTTTCCAGCGGTCACTTCTTGCGCCTATTTTTCGCGTCCTATTTCTCCCGAAGGATCACTTCGCCGTGGCCGACGAGCTGGTCGTTGAGCCACAGGCGGTACTTGTACGTGACTGCTTTGCTCCCAGTGCGCGGCGGGCCGCTGAGCAAGCGCATGCCCGCCGGGGCCTGAAAGACGTTCGACGAAAACGGGCAGCGGTTCACGTCGAATTCGACGCGCAGGTTGCCCGCGTCGGAGATCCAGGAGACCTGGTCGCCTTCATCGATCACGACGACTTGCGGGATGAGTCCAACGAGTACGGGACGTTCAGCCATTGTTCTGTGTGGCTCCGATTCTGCATCGGAGCTGATGCTCCTGACTTAATGAGTGCAAAGCGAAGATAGCATATTCCAGCAAAACCGTCCCCGTGCGGCGCTTCGCACTCTTCGCAGAATTTCTCTCCGTCAAAAACATTAAGAAATTCTTATAACCGACCCGTCCTTTCGGACATCTAATGTTATGCAACCTGTACCTTGCCGCGCTTGACCGCTCCTCAACGCAACCGTACACTGGAATTGTAGAATCGTGGCGCGAAGTTCCGGCTGGACCTCTTGCGCTCGCGGAAAACGCACTGATAAGCGTCCGCACCTGGACGCGGAGGATTTTGCCGGATGGCTTCTGCTTCTCGCTATTTATCGATACCGCTGCCGAATGGCTCGCG
>JBGQCW010000234.1:0-4160 GCA_041495565.1 Candidatus Acidiferrum sp. | reverse complement strand
TGGACCTTCCATCTCGCCGAAACACGCTTCCCTACGCTGTCCGTCCCGCTTTCTCCTTGCCAGCTACGCTCTTTCCTCTCTCTTCCTCTCTCTCTTTTCGCTCTTTGCGCCAAGAGTGTTTCACAACCCCTTTCTCATCAACACGTTCCGCACTCTTTTTCAAAACACCCGGGTGGCATACCCAATCTCTATCTCCGCGAGGCTCAAAATGAACCAGGAAATTGCCAAATCCAGCTCCACCAATCACTTGCCGCGTTGTCAGTACCACACCCGCACCGGCCGCCGTTGCCGTCACTCTGTTTCCGACGCCGCCACAGGCCTCTGCGCCAAGCACACCCAATTTCGCCCCAAGTACCACGAAGAGGGTGACCTCACCGCTGTTCTCCTTGGCCAGCTCACCCACCTGAACTCCGCCACGGAGATCAACACCGCCCTCACTAATCTCTTTCGCCTGCTCACCCAGGATCGCATTGCCGCGCGCCGCGCCGCCGTCCTCGCTTACATCGGCAATCTGCTGCTCCGAACCCTGCCCGCCATCGACCGCGAACTCAATCCTCAAGCCGATGAGCCCCAGCAAATCATCTTCGATCTCCCTCGCCCCCAGCGCGACTGGCCCACTCCAGAACCCGAGCCCAAGATCTTCTCCGGAATCCCCGGTGTCACTCCCATGCCGGAGAAAAAACCGTCATGATCTTTTCGACCTGCTTCACTTTGTCATCCCGACCGGAGCGGCCGGTTGTCTCTTGCGCTGGCTGCGAGCGCCGGCCGCGCAGCGCGCCGGACGGGCCTGCGGCATGGAGGGATCGTGGCTAGACTGACGCGCAACTTGTGTCAATGTGAGGAAGAATCCCTGCAGAGTCCGTTCGTTCCGTTTTTTAGCGGCCTCTCACACAACCTGCCGCGACAGCAACGCATTCAAATGCATGGTGAGGTCATACACCGAAGCGCCGCACGCCTCGGACACATCTTCCGGTCGCAAAGCATAGCCGCTGAGACGTTTTCAGGGAAGCATGTCGATCAGGACAGAAGTTGCTCGCAAACCAGGGATGCTGCGGATGAGGACGAGCTACTTCTTGAAAAGATCGTCGAAAGCCTGGCGTGCACCGCTCTGGCGTGGAGGCGCAGCGGGCGCGGAGCCGGCAGCGGATGGCTGTGCGTAGGAGGTCGGCGCCGTATCCTTCTCCACCGTGGTGCGAAATTCGTAAAATTTGCAGTCGTTCTTCGCATCCTTCGGCGAGATGCGCTCCGCGATCGGCTGCGTGCATTCAAACTGCGCGCCGGAATCGAAATAGCGGCACTGTTTGCAGCAGTGCAATTCCAGCTGGCACTTGGGGCACGTTCCGTTGGGATCGAATCCCGGCGTCAGAACCGCCCCGCAATTCGCGCACCGCGCGCGCGTCACGGTTCCGACCATGCGCGGCGTGCGCGGCCCGAACTGGTCGGCTCCGCGCGGCCCGCCCGCGGGTGGTTTACGGTCGTACGATTTATCTTTCTTTTCGCTTTTTTCCGCGTCGCGGTACCCGCGGTGACTGTACTTTCGATCCACAAACGCCTCCGTCCGCCAGTCTCGATGGACTGCAACGGCTACAACTTACGCTTTTTGCGCTCTCGCGCTTGCCAACTTGGCTTGGTTCCAATCGGATTGCTACACTCGGCCGGACTGCGCAATCATCCCTTGAGATTCCTTGCAGAGTTGCGTGCGTCCGAGAGCAGGAGATGGGTCCTTTATGTTTTTAGTCCTCTGGGAGTACGAAGTCAAGCCGGGTTGCGAGGAACAGTTCGAGAAGGTCTATGGCCCCGCCGGCGACTGGGCCCAGCTCTTCCGCACCGGCTCGCACTACCAGGAGACTCGCTTGCTTCGCGACTCTCTCCGCCCGAATATTTATCTAACGCTCGATTTCTGGACCTCCCGCAAATCTTACGAAGACTTCCTTGCGGCCCACAAAGCGGAATACAGCGCGATCGACTCTCTCGGCGAAAACCTGACCCTCAGCGAACGCCGCCTCGGCGCTTACGAATTGGTGGCCCCATGAGACTTGCAGCCGCCTAGATGCCATCGCTCCTGTTTGCTTGCCCTCTGCTCTGTGCCCTCTGTGTTCTCTGTGTTAGTTTTTTTTCTGCGCCGTCTTTCCAAGCCACATGGCCACAAAACCATCCGGCTCAAGATCCGGCTGCAGAAATTTCCGGGGCGTGCCGGCAACTCGCAGCACCGCTTCCGCCGCGAGGTATCCGCTGCGCACTGCACCTTCCATCGTCGCGGGCCAGCCGGTGGCGGTCCAATCTCCCGCGAGAAATAATCCGCGCACGGACGATTCTTGCTTCGGCCGCCAGCGGTCCACTCCCGGTTCCGGTGAAAATGTTGCGGCGGCTTCTTTGATCACCGTAGCTTTCACCAACTGCGCTTCGCGAGCGGCGGGCAAAGCGTGCCGTACTTCGTCCAGGCACAGTTCAATAATTTCCTGCCGCGATTTTTGCAGCAGATCATGCGACGCGCTGATGACCAGTTGCAGATACTGCCCGCCGTCCATTTTTGTCATGGCGCCGTTTGCATCATCACGCAGCGCCGTCTTGTTGAAAATCCACTGCGTCGTCGTATCCAGCAATGTCACGAACGGTTCTTTCATCACTTCCCGGTCAAACCAGAAATGCACGCCAGTGATTGGGGCCACGTTTATTTTGTCCAGGTTTGCCAGCGAAGGATCGCTTTGCTTCACGCTCTCCGGCAGCAATTCCGCCAGCGCGGTATGCGGCACCGCAAAAATATATGCGTCTGCTGTTTCTTCTTTTCCTTCATCGAAGCGTACGCCCGCGATTTCTCCATTTTCGATTTTCAAGCCGCGAACCGGCGCGCGCAAAATCACTTCCCCCCCGCGGCGCTCGATTTCCGCTTTGCATCCGTCGTACAAATTTGCGAGCGGCACCGCCGGAACTCCCATGCGGTATCCCGTGCGATTCGAAAGAAAACCTTTCCAGAAAACGTCGACACCGAAGCGCGCATCCGTGCGATCCAATTCCTCATCCAATGCGCTAACCAGCACGACGCGCCAGAATCGTTCGATCGCGCCTTGCGTTTGTCCGCGCCTGCCCAACCACTCCAGCATGGAGATACCGCCGTTTTCTTCCAGGTCCGCGGGCTTCCCCTTGGTGCGCAAAATGTCCAGCATCGCTCGCGCGATGGAAAGCTTGTCCCACAAAGTCAGCGGTGCAAATGCCGCGAAGGAACCCGCCATATGAAACGGCGCAGGAAGAATCCCTGCTTCTATTTCTCCGCGCCGGCCTTGGGGATCGAGGAAAAACAAGCGGTCAAAAAACTTGATCTTGTCGGCGGAGCCGACGCGCTTGTAAAAATCCGCGAGGTTCGTGCAGCAGCCGAGGGTCACGTGCTGGCAATTATCGACGTGCTCGCCGTCCGGCAACACGTAAGACGTTGCGCGGCCGCCAAGGAAGGGACGCTGTTCGAACAGGCGTACGCGCCAGCCGGATTCAGCCAGCGCGACGCCGGCTGCCAGTCCCGCCAGCCCGCCGCCGATCACGATCACGCTTTTCAAGAATATTCTCTTCCGTGTGGCGCCCGAAACGCGCCTTGGCGATGAAGATCATTTTCTCAGGTTTCGAAAGGTGCACGCGCTCGCCAAAGACCGCGAAATCCAGCGACTCCATGCGTCCCAGCAGCGCGCTGTACGTATGCACCAGCAGCCACAGCGCGCTACGGCTGTCCGCGTCGATCAAGCCGAGTAACGCAGAGCTTTCTTCGTACAACTGCCAGGCGCGCTCTGATTCGAATCGCAGCAATTCGCGAACGCCAAGCGTCGCTTCGCTGCGGCTAAAATCTTCGGGCGAAACACCGTAACGCGCCAAATCTTCTTCGGGAAGATAGACGCGACCGAGCTTGTAATCTTCCTGTACGTCGCGGAGGATGTTGGTGAGTTGAAAGGCGAGGCCAAGTTTTTCGGCGAGATCCAGCGCGCGCGCATCACGGAACCCGAAGACGTGCGTGCACGTCAGTCCAACAGTCCCGGCAACGCGATAGCAATATTCGCGCAGCCGTTCGAACGTCGGATACGTCTGCACGGTCAAATCCATCTCCGCGCCGCTGATCAAATCGTGGAGATACCGCGCGGGCATCTTGTAACGCTGCATGGTATCCACGAGCGCGGGCA
>JBGQCW010000233.1:0-4164 GCA_041495565.1 Candidatus Acidiferrum sp. | reverse complement strand
TCCCCGAATTCTTGCGTATCACAACTACCCAGTAGAGAAAGCTAATTCTATGCATGCTTGAAATCTTTATTGCCGGTGGGAGGCAGTGCGAGCTGGATGGCTTCGGCCAAGTGAATCGCTCGGCGCCCCGTAGCCTGAAGAATTTGCTCTCGACAGCTGAACCCATCAGAAACAATCAGCATCTCCGGCGGTGTGTTGCGCACGGTCGGCAGCAGCACTCGCTCTCCCACGGCCTGAGACACCTCGAATTTTTCCTTTTCGAAACCAAACGGCCCAGCCATACCGCAACACGCCGAATCGATGGTTTGCAAGTCAGCGCCCATCTTCCGCAGCAGAGACTCTTCATCGCTCATTTTCATCAGAGACTTATGATGGCAGTGACCGTGGAGCAGTATTTTCCGGGGAAGTTTCGGAGGCTGGTAGCCTACGGCATGTCGCTCCAGGAATTCACTGAGCAAGAAAGTTTGTCTTCTCAGCCGATCGGCGCGGTCATCGACCGGAAAGAGATTACGCAGCTCGTCGCGAAAGACAGAAGCGCAGCTCGGTTCCAGCACGACCATCGGTTGTGCTCCGCAAAAATTCAATAGATGCCTTGGAATCCCTCATTTTGACGTTCCACCTTGCAGTCTGTACCGTGGTATTTCACTCGTCGGAACCGCGGCGTGAAGTTGCGTCATCGTCAACCCAGTCTTCCTCTGTATAACTCATTCCATGACGGCCGGGAACCTTGCGTGCCGGTCCGGATTGGTAGAGAGGACAAGAACGAGGGCCGTAGCAGAATGTCTCGGTTCGGTAGCGTCGTATACCCGGATTCCACTGATCAATAATCATCTCGGCCGCCATCTTGCATCCCCACATGCAAGTGGTGCATTTGTCCTGGTATGTTCGCGCTGCAAGTCGCCGATGACCGCGTTCCCGGTAGACTGGAAGCGGCGGTGGAACGCCGCGCCACGGGGGCGGCGGTGTTTCTTCTCTAACCTCGCGTCCGGTGACTTTTAGATTGCTGATCTTATAAAATTCAACGGTCTCAAGACGCGGATCGGCAACCGGCAGCCCATCCCCGGATACCGCGTCACCGGCCCGGAAGTGATGTTTAGCGTGAGCGCCTTCTCCCACGCCGACGAGGAATTCTCGGGCCTCACTTCCGATACTGCCTCGAACCGTTAGCGCGTAACCCAGATACGTATGGCTACGCTGATCGAAAGAACGGTTCAATCGGATCCGCGGTTGAACTGAAATCAACACGCCGTTCCACGAGATTTTCTCAGCAACATTGCTTCTTAAGAGGTTCAAGCGGCATTCCTCTCCAATTTGTATTCGTGATGTAGTCCACCCAGAATAGCCTTGGCCACAACTTGGCGATCGATCGGAACGTGGTGTCCGCACGGTTTGGCCCGCTGATGGCCGGACCCTAAGTCGGGAATGCCTGGTCCGAGGCCGGAATGTGGCCGGCCCCTGTTGTAGTGTGTGATCCACTATTTGAGAAGGCCCCGCAGGTGCCTCTCGTTGAGCGGGATCAGAAAATCCAGGCATTCACGGCGAACCGTGCCGATCAATCGCTCACAGAACGCGTTCGCCTGAGGAGCCTGAAAAGGCGTCTTCAATATCTTCAGGTCCATCGCCTTCAAAACCGAATCGAGATCGGACGAGTAGATGCTGTCCCGATCGTGGAGCACAAACCGGTAGGGCTGGTCACCCGTGACCACTTCGCGGAACTGTTGGAGCGTCCAGGCTGCCGCGGGATGCGCGGCGACATTGAAGTGAGCGATCCGACGGGTTCCGACCTCCATGAGGACAAAGACGTAGAGAACTCGAAAGGAAGCGGTCACTACGATGAAGAAGTCGCAAGCGACAATGGCCTGGGCGTGATTCCGTCCGAAGGTCATCCAGCGCTGAGAAGGAACGCGTTTCCCCGGTCCAGAGTCGAGGGGCATGTACCATCGGACCGTCCGAGGCGAGACCCGAATGTGTAGCTTGAGGAGCAACTCAGTGGCAATCCGCTCTTCTCCCCACCTAGGATTCTCCCGAGCCATTCTCCGGATCAGTTTCTGTATGTCTTCTGGAAATCGCGGCCTGCCTCGCGGCCTCGATTTCCAGCGCCAGAGCAAGCGAAAGCCCAGTCGATGCCAGCCGAGGAAGGTCTCGGGTTTGACGATGATCAGAGTATCTCGCCAGGCAAAGAGCCGAGAGAGCAGAACCAGAGACAAGCCGGTAGTGTTACTCGCGCGGCGTGGTTTCGCCTCACGCTCCAGGTAGAGAGCGAGTTGTTTGCGAAGGAAAATGTTCTCCGCTTTGAGGGCCGCGATCGAACGCGTCCCGAGCAGCAGGAATCGGAGAGCGTCCCGGGCGAGATCAAAAAGCATTGAGGCTAGGTGACAGAGAGCATCAGCGGCTTTCATGGTGCGGGAGCATGCCACGCGCACGCTAGAAGGCGCAACCCTACATTTCAGGCCGATTTGCGATCATGAATGTCGGCCGTACCGAATTTTTGCGGAGCACAGCTACCCGGAGTGAACCTCGAAGCGAGACGAATGGCTGCGGGCCAAGTGGGTAGGCTGTGCGGTTAGCTTCCAAGTGGCCGACGATACATCCGTGATGTAGGAATGGACGAAATGAAACAGGAATGCGTCGGCTAAGACTCGCTAAAATCGATCATTACGGGAGCGGCGCGGAAACCCCGTGTTTTGATTGCCACGTAGAGTAAGCCAATGGCAAACCAAATTCCGCCCGCTGTCTTAGCTAGGGGATTCAGGTTCCACCAGATGAGTGCGCAAAAAGCGAAGCCGATCAGCGGAAGAACGATGTCCACAAGTATGCGGCGTTTGTAACCCGGCTTCGATACCACGCCAAACTGCCAGAACGTCGCCAGATTTACCCCCATGAAGGCCAGGAAGGCCCCGAAATTGAGAAGTTCGCCCGCGTGTTCGTACGCGCTGCCAACATAGTTCAGCATCTCCGCGCCGGCAAAACTAAGTAATCCAATGAGGATGATGTTGTAAGTTGGAGTGCTCGTGCCCGGCGTCACGTAGCCAAAAAACTTGCGCGGCAACACGTTATCGCGCCCCATGCCGAACAGCAATTTAGCCGCTCCTAAGCCGCCAGCCAGACCACTGCCGAAAGCAGCCAGAATCAAGATGAAGCCCATGGCGTTGAAGAGCGCTGGGCCGCCTACGCGGCCGCAAATATCCATGAACGCGGTCTCCAGTGATGCAAATGTGTGCCAGTTAGGCCAAACACGCTGGCCCAGGTAGACTTCCAGTCCACCGAACACTCCAGTAAACACGCAAACGAGAACGGTCGCGAGCAATACGTTGCGCTTTGGATTTTCCACATCCTCCGTCAGTGTAGTGACTCCGTCAAAACCAATATACGTGAGGGCTGCGAACGAAGTTGCGGTCAAGATGCGATGCGCTGAAAACGTCGCGGGATCGTAGAACGGTTGCGTGGAGAAAAGTCCGTGCCATCCCTGATAGACGTATAAGAAACGCACTGCCAGCACGATGAAGAATCCCACGACGATAAACATAAAAAAAAGCAAAATCTTATTGGCCCCGGCCGAAGAACGGACACCGCGAAGGTTTAGCAGCGTGATGATTCCAGCGATGATCGCCGCCCAAACCACGAACGGAACCTTGGGCGTGTATACATTATGCATAGCTGCGGAGATCCACACCGTATTGATGAGAGGTTGAAGCAGATAATCGAGGAACATAGCCCATCCGGCGAGGAATCCTAGATGGGGGTTGAGACCCTTTCCGACGTACGTATAGGCAGATCCTGCAGACGGAAATAGTGCCGCCATGCGTCCGTAGCTCACGGCCGTGATCATCATTGCGAACATGGCGACCAGGATGATGAGGGCAAAGTGGCCATCTGAGAGTTTTTGCGCCACGCCAAAGAGCGGCACGGGAGCAATCGGCTGGATCAGAATGATCCCAAAGAAAATCAAGTCCCACAGCGTCAAGAGACGCCTAGTTGGAACAGCCGTCGGAGCTGAGACCGAAGATTCACGCACCCGATTTCCCCCCCCATTCCAGATGGTTGACTGAACACCCACTTTGAATTTGGGAGTATTGCATAGGCGAGGCGTTCAGCGAAATGAGGAAGGAGGTACGTATATGTTCCAGTGGCGCGTTGCCTCCCAATGGCTCAATACAGCGCGAC